>JAGPEW010000030.1 GCA_018056825.1 Candidatus Sordicultor aquaticus | reverse complement strand
CGACCATTACCTATCTCACCTAAAAATGCTTTTTATCCTATTACCTCCAGAGGTCATCGAAAAGAAAAAATCCTTTATGAGGATAAAGATAAAAAAACCTTTATTCAAAAATTAGATGAGACCTTCCCAAAATATGACATTACCTGTTATGCCTATTGTCTGATGGATAATCATTATCATTTGTTTATCAAAACTGCCCAGCCCAATATTTCTCTGATCTTGCCTTATCTCAATACTTCTTATGCTAACTGGTTTCCCACCCGCTAGGGACTTTCCGATTCAATCTTCCAGGGACGCTTCCAGTCTAACCTGAAAATACCGTGACGAGTGATGAGTAATAAAAAGCCGAGCGGGTGAGCGGGTGAGCGGGTGAGCGGGAGATATAAAGATGGAGCGGGTGAGCAATTCCCCTTTGGGGAGGGGTGTAGGGGTGGGTGCCTTTTCATTCTGTCATTCTGAGCGGTGCTTTCCCGTGTGAGAATCCCATCCTTTAAAAAAGACAAAGGATGAGACCCTCACGCCCTCGAACTGCGAGGGCTCAGGGTGACGACTTTTTTAAGCTTTTCACCATTAACTATTCACTATTCACTGTTTTTATTCCTCTCTGGGGAGCGGCGTAGGGGTGGGTTATATTTTTCTTCTATCCTGGTAGCTGCCGATAATTAGGCAATGGTTCTCTCTGCCTATCTTCACCGGAATCCCTGCCCGGCAGGAATAGTTGACCGATTAGAGGATGATCCCTAAAGCAGCTACCTTGACTATTTAAATTTAAGACAGTCCAGCATTGATAATTTAGATAAATCCTGGCTTTTAAACTTCTTTTCTCCTGATTGTTATTCCTCAATCCAGCAATAGCAAGAATATATTTTACCGAATAAGTCCTGAGATGTCCCCTTAAAACCAACTTATCGTAACCTTGCCTTGGGGAAGGATGATTTTATTCAAAAAATTAAAGCTATAGTTGAAAATCAGAGAGATTCCAATCACCAATTCACAATACTCCTATAATCCTAAAGAAATTATGGAAAAGATAGCTGAGGTAAACCAGCTAGGAAAGGAAAGATTGATGAGTAAGGCCAGGGGAAATATCTATCGGTCGCTTACCTTATACTTAATCAAGATATTAACCCCTCTAAAAACTTACTGAAATTGGGGAATTTTGGGATAGGGATTATTCAGCAGTTTCTCAAGCTACGAAAAGGTTGGAACCGAAATGTAAAAAAGATAAAGAGATAAAGAGAATAAAAGAAAGAGTAATCGAATCACTAAAAAAGAATTGAAGGTCCAATGTTGAGACCTGACCCCCTTAAACTTCATTAGCTCATATCAGCTCATAAGCGGCTTGATCTTCTGCCAGTACTACATCATCAGAAGTAGCGATTATGCCATCTGGTCCTGGGGTAATGAGCTGAACTACAAGAGTGTTGTAACCAGGTTGAAGATTGGGGTATCGACAATCGAACACAAGCTCTTCCTGGTATCCAGGATAAAGATACAGAGGATTTTCATCCTCTACTTCTTCGTGAATGATTTTTCCTTGAGAGTAAATGTCAATGAATTTAATGTAGATATCGGAATAGCTCTCACTTTGAGAAGGATTGGTGATAAATATTGTAGTACACGAGTCAATCCAGTCTTCTCCTATCGGAATTGGATTCATGTGAAAAGTTATCTCTACGGTTGGAGTTTTTACAGAAGTAGCCTGACATCCACTTATCGCCAAAACTAAAATTACAAATAATGCTAAAACAGCGTATTTTCTCATTACTTCTCATCTCCTTTTTATTTAAGAAACTAATTAGGTAGTAACCGAAAACCTAAACTTAAGTAACCTCACCCCCTATCTTCTTAATAGTAGCTAAAAGCTCAAGATAACTTTCTCCTTTCCGGAAGAAAGCGAAAACTCCCCGCCGGAGTGCTTCTTCTTTATCATCTAAACCCAAAACAATAGCTGGTATCCCTTGTTCTTGCCAGAGAGAAAGGAGAACATAATATCCTTCTTTATTGAACATTCCTATTCCCAAAATTGCCACTTCCGGGGGATTTTTTTTAGTGAGTTAGCGAGCTTCTTCTAAAGAAGTAATTTTCCCGGTTACTCTTATTCCATTTTGCCGGTTGAGGAGAAAAGCAAGATTATCCCCAAAAAGAGAATTATTATTGAAGAGATAGGCAGAAATATTTTTGGAAAAAACTTCCCCTCCAGAAAGACACATTTTCTTCGCCTCTCTTTTTTCAGTATACTATTTTTCTTTTTTTGTAAAGCTTCTCCAAAAATCAAAATAAATTATTATTTCTCCTGGGGGTTCTCCCCCTTTATAACAATTATACTCAACTTACAAACTTTCCTCCACCTCCAGCCACTCTTGCATCAAGAGAAAGGCAAAGTAGTCGGCTTCTTTTTCTAATCCGGCGATAAAGCTCTGGTGGTCTAAAAACACCGGGCGCAGATAGTTAGCGTGGTGGAAGAGAAAATGAGCTACTTCATGAAGAATGGTTTTAGCCCGCTCCGTAGGTTGAAAATTGGAGTTGATGATGATGTGAGCTTCTTTTCCTCTCCAAAGTAAGCCTCCTTTAGCCTCCTCTAAGTGAACAAACACAACTTCTATCCCTAACGTTTCAGCGAGAAATAACGCCTCATCTTCGGAATGTATTTTAGGTAAAGAAGAAGCGCAACGCTCCACAGTCCGGCTTTGGTATTCCTGGGGAAAGCGCCACTTAATCATTCTTTTTTTTCTCCTTCTCTTTCTCCAGCACGGTTTCAATCATCCGCAGAATGTCTTTCTGGCTCCTTCTCCTAAGGAGGTAATCTCCTCTAAGTGTTCAAAGAGATCAGCATCGAATTCCTTGGCTAAGCGGTGAATCCGGCGGTCTACTTTGTCTACTTCATAGTAGCTATACAAAGCCAGAAGTTCTACATAGGGAACAGAGAGCACCGGAGCAAGTTTAGAAAGAAAAGTAGGAGTGGGTTTCCTCTTTCCTGTTTCTACTAAGGAAAGAAGAGTAGGAGAAACTGAAGCTAAGTGAGCCGTTTCTCTCAAACCTAAACCTTTTTTCTCTCTTATCTCTCTTAATTTCTTTCCTTGTTCCTTTAATTCTTCCATAGCATAAATAGTTTAGCACAAAAAATTTGTTTCAATATTGTAAACAAAAGAGATTTGCTATATAGCAAAAAGTTAAGCAAGGTAAAGCTAAAAGATGTTGAAGGATATAATGACATTGTGGTAAGATTTGACTGGGATAAATAATTTTTAACCAATCAAGTGAACAATTTATAGAGAGGGAGGGAGTGGAAACTCACCAAAGCCTTGATAAATAAAGGTTCCATCGGGGCGTAGCGCAGCCTGGTTAGCGCGCTTGACTCGGGTTCAAGAGGCCGGAGGTTCAAATCCTCTCGCCCCGACCAATTTCAAAGGGTAGTGATCAGTGATGAATAAAGAATGATCAGTATAAAGACCATAAATTATGAGCAATTTGTAGTGAAATCTTCCTTTAGTTTTCCCTTCTCTGGTTTACAGCCTTCAGAAATAGAATTACAATACCCTTAGATTTAGTGGTTTATATTTTAAAATAATTTGAGGCTTTTATGATTTATTACATTAGTAAATACTTAGGATTGTTTCTTCTCCATCTCTTTTGTCACTTTCGAGTGAGTGGTCGTAGTCATTTCCCCAAATCATCTCCCTGTTTGATTGTTTCCAATCATGCCAGTTATTTGGATCCAATTGTTATTGGTTGTGCCTGCCCCCGGCGAGTCTATTTTGTTGCCAAAGAGGAATTGTTTAAGAATTCCATTGCCAGGTTTTTTCTATCTCAATTAGGAGCTTTCCCTTTGTCGAGAGGTGAAGCTGACCGAAAAGCGGTAAAGAAGATATTTTCGCTCTTAAAGGAGAATAAAGTGGTATGTCTTTTCCCCGAAGGGACTAGAAACCAAGGTAAGATTGGTGATTTTCGTTCTGGTGCGATAAAATTATTAATGAAAGCTAAGGTCGATGTGGTAGTAGCTGGAGTAACGGGAACCTTTGAAAGTTATCCTCGCGGGGCAAAGTTTCCCAAACCCCATCCGATCCGAGTTCATTTTTCTGAACCCATAACCCAGAATGATTTAACTCAATCTGAATGGGAGGAAAGATTAAAAAGAAAGATGGAGGAGCTCATTCATGATGACCGGTAAAAAGTTTGGTTGGTGCTTGGCAGGTTTCATCTGGTTTTTGGGAGTTTTTGCTCTCTATTCTACCGTGGCTGCTCAAATTAATAAAATTGAACTAAGTATTGAAGAAGTTACCGACCAAAAAAATCCCTACCTGAATTATCCAGTTGGAGTTTTAGTTCAGGAAGGGAGCAACCTGGTCTTAATCAGTGACTGGGCAAACGATCGCTTAATCATTACCGATCAAAACGGGAAAACTCAAAAAATCATTTCCGGGTTGCAAGGTCCAGTAGGGATGGCCTTCGATTCGACCACTAATCGACTTTATCTCACCGAGCAAAAAGCCAACCAAATTAGGATATTAGATGGCTCTACCTTTTTACCGGTCGGAGAACTTAAAATTCCCGGAATCACTCTGAATGAACCGAGGGGTATTTGGATTGATGATGATAGAAAAATATACCTTGTTGATACTATGAATTCGCGGATTATTGTCTTGGATGGTGAGGGGAACTTAATCCGAACCATTGGGAAAGAAGGAATGGGAGATGATGAATTCTATTATCCCCGAGGTGTATCAGTGGATTCCCAAGGGAGAATATGGATGACTGATACTCTGCATCATACGGTGAAGGTGTTTGATCCAGCCGGTAATTATCTCTTCCGGATTGGAAAAGGTGGTAGTGGACCTGAAGATTTAGATCGTCCTCGGTATGTGATTGTAAAAGATGAAACGGTGGTCATATCCGATTATCGAAATAACCGCTTAAAAATACATAATACTCAGGGTGAACTGATTGGAATTGTTGATAGTATTGGTGACGATCACCTCCTCAATCCAGAGGGGTTATGGATTGACGGAAATGGTTATCTCTGGGTGGCTGACTCAGGAAATAACCGAGTGATCAAGCTAGATATGACTTTCTTGATGAAAAGGGAAGCCTATTTGGCATCGTTGTTATCAGAAAATAAAATTGATGAATTTTTAAAGGAAGCTGCTTCTCTTTCTCCAGAAAAACGTCAGCAACCTGAAATGAGCGCTATGTTTTATACTGCTTACCAAAAAAAAGATGACTTGGAGAATATGATTGTTGAAGCTGAAAATCTCTGGATGAAGGATGAAGAAAACCGATCAACCTGGTCAAAAGAGTTAGGGAGGCTTTATTATCGAAAAGCGACCGCTTCTCGCGCCACTCAGCCAGCCTCAACGGTGAAGACTCTATATCGTAAATCCATCCAATATGGATACAGAAAAGCTTATCTTCCTTACCTCTGGACTTCATTTTTAATTTTGGGTGGATCCAATCTTTTTCTCATTATCCTCTTAATTATGCTTTTGGTATTGTTGTTTGTGCTGTATAGAATTCGTATAGCACATAATCGGAGGTGGTAAGAAAATGGAAAGGTTTCCAGCGGTTGCCGGTTATTTTTATCCAGAAAATAAAAATGAATTAAATAGCTTAATCAAAAAAGTATTTGAGTCAGAACTTGGGGCTGCGGGGAAAATTGACGAGAATTTTCCAGCTGCATTAAATGGAGTAGTTTGCCCCCATGCCGGGATTATTTTTTCCGGAGGGGTTGCGTCCTGGGCCTTTGCAGTTCTATCTCGTATCGATCCCATCGATACTTTTATTATTATCGGACCTAACCATCGAGGTTTAGGGGCTAAGGTTTCACTGAGTTCTGCAGAAACCTGGATTACTCCACTGGGAAAAGTAGAGGTTGATCGGGAAGTGGTGGATTTTTTCATTTCAGCATCAACGATTTTCACCATTGATGATCGGGCTCATCAATATGAACATTCTTGTGAGATACAGGTTCCCTTTCTTCAATATTTTATTCCCTTTCCATTTAAAATTTGTCCAATATCTCTTCTGGATCAATCTTTGGTGACTGCTAAATTAATCGGTAGGGCAATTTATGAACTTTCTCAGCAGAAAAAAATCGCAATAATTGCGAGTACTGATTTCACTCATTATGAATCAGATGGGGTTGCCCGAGAGAAGGATTTAGTTTGCATTGACAATATTGTTAGTCTTGATGAAGAAGAATTCTTTCGTTGTATTCATCGGAATCAGGTTTCCATATGCGGTCCGGGTGGGGTAGGAGCTCTGATCGAATTTCAAAAAAGTCGCCAGGCGCCTCGAGGAATTCTTCTTTGTTATGCCACCAGTGGTGATATTAACGGTCAGTATGATCAGGTGGTAGGATACGCTGCTTTAGCCTTTCCCCAATAACTTAATATTATAATTTAACTAATTAAGGAGGGTGAGATGAACCTATAGATACCTCACCATCCTGGTTTTCTTCTATTAGAATTGGGATACTTTTCTTTTTAAATTATTGATCAATTATTATTGCCAATATATTAAACCGTTATTGTAAAAATGTGAGGGAAATAAAAGTTGAATGAGTTAAAACTAATTTAAAAAAGAATAAAATTTTTGACGAGGTTCTACAATATTTAGTGTGAAACCAGGTATTGAAAACACCTGCTGACCTCTGTATCCTGAAGATTATTAGCTAAAACTAAAGGAAGGAGGTCAAGCAGGTGCAAGATGATTATATCGCAGTAGGATTAGAATTACCACAGCTCTAGATTTTGGAGCAAAGAGAGCTGGCAGATCATTTTGAAGTGGTGGTGATGTATCGGCAGGATGCAGTTATCTGTCCGAGATGTGGTCAAATAACCAATAAGGAACATGATCGGAGACCACAGAAAAAGAAAGATAGGATGCTGAGAGATAAAGAAGTATTTCTCATTCTGATGAAGAGGAGGTTTAGGTGTCCTTCCTGTGGTAAGGTATTTACTGAACCAGATGCAGTAGGTGGCTGGAGAAGAAGATCTACTCAGCGCTTTCGGGAATACTTAGGAGAAGAAGCTCTCCACCAGACAGCAAGAAGAGTAGCCCAGAAAAAGGGACTAGGGGAAGGCTTAGTAAGGAGATGTGTGACTGAGGAGGTAGGAAGAAGACTAAAAGTCAGCAAGAGAGTAGATACTCCTGAATTTATAGGAGTAGATGAGTTCTCAGTTAGGAAAAATTATCTCTATCATACTGCCATCTGCAATTTAAGAGAGGGGGAAATAATGGAGGTGATAGAAGGAAGAGGGCAAAAGAGGTTAGAGGAGTATTGGGATAAACTTCCCTCACCGGAGAGAGTTAAAGCCGTAGCTATAGATATGCATGAGCCTTTCCGTCAGGCCATCTGGATGACTTTACCTCAGGCGAAGATAGTGGTGGATAAGTTTCATTTCTTAAAGCAGGTTCAGGCTGCTTTAGATAAGGTGAGGAGCAGGTTGCAGAAAGGAGAAGATAAGAATAAAAGAAGAGAGCGATTTCGAAGTAGCTTTACACTACTTCGGGGAAGGGAGAAGCTTACTGAGGAGGAGAAGGAGAAGTTAAGGAAACTCTTCTTCCTTTATCCGGACCTAAAGAAAGCCTGGATGATTAAGGAGAGTTTTAGAATATGGTATGGGGAAACTGAAAGGAGTAGAGAGAGGAAGAACTGAGATTATTAGAGGAGAGAATATCTGGTACTGATTTACCTGAATTTAAAGCTCTTCTCTCTACTATTGCCCATTGGCGAGAGGAGATATTAAATTATTTTGATTATCCTATAACCAATGGATTTACTGAAGGGAAGAATAACCGGATTAAAACTATAAAGAGGATGGCTTATGG
>JAGPEW010000029.1 GCA_018056825.1 Candidatus Sordicultor aquaticus | reverse complement strand
TTTAGGTGCTGGGGACCAAGGCATGATGTATGGTTATGCTTGTAATGAAACTCCCGAGCTTATGCCCTTTCCCATCATTTTAGCTCATCGCTTAGCTTTTCGCTTAGCTGAAGTGAGAAGAAAGGGGATTCTTTCTTACTTGAGACCTGACGGAAAAACGCAGGTTACTGTTGATTATGTAGACGATAAACCAGTAAGAATTGCCAATATAGTAGTTTCTGCTCAACACCATCCTGATATTTCTTTAGATACTTTGCGAGAAGACATAGTAAGAGAAGTTATAAACCCGATTGTTCCTTCTGCTTATAAAGATGATAGCACTCAAATTTTAGTTAACCCCACGGGAAGGTTTGTCATTGGTGGACCACAAGGGGATACCGGTCTTACAGGAAGAAAAATTATTGTTGATAGCTATGGAGGAATTAGTAAACATGGAGGAGGATGCTTCTCGGGTAAAGACCCCACCAAAGTAGACCGTTCCGGTAGTTATGCTGCTCGCTATGTAGCTAAAAATGTGGTGGCAGCTGGATTAGCCGATAAATGTGAATTTCAATTAGCTTATGCTATAGGTGTGGCTCGTCCAGTTTCTATGAGTGTAGATACTAAAGGAACGGGAAAAATTGCTGATGACCAAATCCTCCAGCTAGTGAAGGAGGTTTTTGACCTTCGTCCCGGAGCTATAATTAAAAATTTGAAACTCCGACGGCCTATTTATAAAAAAACTGCTGCTTATGGCCATTTTGGGCGCAATGACCCTGACTTTACTTGGGAGAGAACGGACAAAGCTGATATTCTGAGGGAAAAAGCAGGACTCTGAAGGGAGGCAAAACTATGGAATTTGAAGTGGCTAATTTAGATTTAGCTGGTGAAGGAAAGAAAAAAATAGAGTGGACAGAGCGAGAAATGCCAGTAGTTACTAATCTTGCTTCTTCGTGGAAAGCTACCTTGCCTCTTAAAGAGTTAAAAGTAGCTGCCTGTCTTCATGTTACTGCTGAAACTGCAGTTTTAGTGAGAGCTCTAAAAGCAGGTGGGGCAGAAGTGCGGCTCTGTGCCTCTAATCCTTTGAGCACTCAGGATGAAGTAGCAGCTTCTTTAGTGAAGGACTATGGTATTTCTGTTTTTGCTATTCGGGGAGAAGACCGAGATACTTATTACCAACATATTCAAAAAGTACTAGAGTTTAGACCTCATATCACTATGGATGACGGAGCAGACCTAGTTTCCTTTGTGCATGGCCAAAAGAGAGAGCTTCTTTCAGAAATTAAGGGAGGAACAGAGGAAACCACAACTGGAGTTATTCGATTGAGGAGTTTAGAGAAAAACGGAGAGCTGGGTTATCCGGTTATTGCAGTTAATGATGCTCTTACCAAACATCTTTTTGATAATCGTTATGGAACGGGACAAAGCTCTATCGAGGCTGTGTTGCGAGTTACCCATATTTTATTAGCCGGCAAAAAAGTAGTGGTGGCAGGTTATGGTTGGTGTGGTAAGGGTATTGCTGCTCGAGCTAAAGGTATGGGGGCGCAAGTAGCAGTAGTAGAAGTAGACCCGGTAAGGGCACTGGAAGCGGCCTTAGATGGAAATATCGTGTTACCGATGAAGAAAGCTGCTTCCTGGGGAGAGGTTTTTATTACTGCTACTGGAAATACATCGGTTATTAGAGGAGAACACTTTTTATCTCTTCCTGATGGAGCTATTTTAGCCAATGCTGGCCATTTTAATGTGGAAATTGATATAAAAGAGCTGGAAGAGCTGAGTATAAATAAAAGAGAAGTTCGTCCTTTAGTGGAAGAATATACTTTAAAAAATGGAAAAAGAGCTTATCTTCTGGGAGAGGGACGTTTGGTTAACCTAACTTGTGCGGAGGGACATCCTCCTACAGTTATGGATATGAGTTTTGCTAATCAGGCTTTGTCAGTCAAATACTTGAAAGAGAATGCTTCGCGTCTGGAGAAGAAAGTTTATTCCGTTCCTGAAGATATAGACCGAGAAATAGCTTTTCTAAAGCTGCAATCCCTGGGGTTAGAAATTGAAGAATTGACCCCTCGTCAGAAGGAATATCTTTCTTCCTGGCAAGAAGGTACTTGATAGATTTCCCTGTTTCACTGAATGTGAAGCCAAAAGTCCAAAGGGAGGAATGCACTATGAACAATTACGAATTAGGAGTAATATTCAGACCTACTCTTTCTGAGGAAGAGTTAAATTCAGAAGTAGAAAAACTTAAAGCCTTTCTCGGAGAGAAGGGTGAGGTAGTAAAAGTAGATTTGTGGGGGAGAAGGAAGCTGGCTTACTCGGTGCAAAAATACCAGGAAGGTTATTACGTATTTTTTAATTTTAAAATTTCCCCTTCTCAAGTGACAGAAGTTAAAAGATGGATAAGTTTAAACGAAAAAATCATTCGCCATCTTTTAGTTAAAGAAGATGAAAGAGAAGAGGTTTCTGCTTCTTCGTCTTCCCCGGAAGAAGAGATAAAAGAAGAGGTAGAGAGCGAAGAAACAACGGGTGATGCCTCATCTCAGTCTTAATCGGGTCTTTTTAATCGGGTTTTTACCTCATAGTCCGGTAGTACGTTATGTCCCTTCGGGTATACCGGTGGTTAATTTTTCGCTAGCGGTCTATCGGACTCTCCCTGCCGACGAAGAAAAAGAATGGATAGATTATCTTAATATAATAGCATGGCGGGACTTGGCTTTATTCTGTGGGGAAAATTTAAAAAGAGGGGATTGGATTTTTGTAGAAGGGAGAGTCCAAGTAAGAACTTATGATAGCCCCGAAGGTAAGAAAAAGAAAGTTTATGAAATTGTGGCTTCAGGAGTGAAACTTTTATCATATCCAGAAAATAAAGGAAGAGAGGAGGTAACTGAAAATGGCGGTGGATAAAGATGAATACTCGGGGAGGAAAAAATTCTTCCGCAGAAAAAGGAAACCCTGTATGTTTTGTTTAGGGAAAGCAACAATAGATTATAAAGATGCTGACTTCCTTCAGAGGTTTTTAAGTGAGAGAGGTAAAATTGTTCCTCGCCGGGTTACGGGAACTTGTGCTAAACACCAGCGAAAAGTGGCTCAGGCTATAAAAAGAGCGAGAGAACTTGCTCTTTTACCTTATACAGTAGATTAGAGATTAATGAGACAGGCTAGGTCTACGGTGGAGGGGGCTTTTTTAGCTGCCCTCACCGTTATTTTTTACCTTTCATCTATATATATACCTGTTTTAGGTTTTCTGTTAAGTTTTCTCTGCCCTCTTCCGGTTATGTTTTTGACCATTCGCTGGGATATGAGAGCGGGGTTATTGGCGGCTTTGGTAGCTAGTTTTATAGTTTTTATTTTTAGCGGGGTGATATCTGCCCTAACCTGCCTGGTGGGATTTACCCTTTTAGGATTGATTATGGGCCTTACCATCAAAAGAGGCTATAACTTTATAGAAGTGATAGGAATAAATACTCTGGTTTCTATATCTTCCAAGCTATCTTTAATTGGCTTGGCGTTTTTGATTATGGGTCAGAATCCTCTGGCCGAGAGTTTATCTTTTTTGGAAGAAGGTTTACAAAAAGGATTGTCTTTTTTCCCCTCTGAGGGAGGAATGAGCGTAGATGTAATAATGAGTTTTATCCGTATGGTTTTACCTGCTACCGTAATTATTGCTTCCATTTTAGATACGGTTCTCAATTTTCTTTTAGGTAGCTGGATAGGCAAAAGGGTAGGAATTAAATTTCCTTCTTTTCCTCCTTTTGAGGAATGGCAATTGCCTAAATCTATTTTTTGGGCTTTTGCTTTAGGATGGCTTTTTGTTCTGGTGGGAGGAACTACTTTTTGGGGCAAAATTGGTCTAAATTTACAGATGGTTACTCAAATCCTTTTTTTAGTTCAAGGAGCATCTGTGATATATTATTTCTTGGGTAAGCGCATTCACTCTCGAGTGTGGTTAACCATCATAGTGATTATTTTAGCTGTGCAACCTTTGCTTTCCACCCTGTTGAGTTGGTTAGGGGTTTTTGATGTGTGGTTTGATCTGCGGAAAATTAGAGGTAAATAAGGAGGACATACAATATGAAAGTGATACTTTTGCAGGAAGTGGAAAATTTGGGAAAAGAAGGAGACGTAGTGGAAGTAAAGAGCGGTTATGCCCGTAACTATCTTTTGCCTCGAAAATTAGCTATAGAAGCTAATAAAGGGAGTATTTCTCAAATAGAAGCATTGAAAAAGAAAAGAGCTATTCGAGAGGCTAAAGAATTAGAAGAGGCCAAAGTATTGCAAGGGAAAATAGATGGTCTGGTTCTGGAGTTTTCTAAAAAAGCAGGAAAAACAGGAAAACTTTATGGGTCGGTTACTTCTCGGGAAATAGCAGAGAAAATTTCTCAAACTATAGGTATAGACGTAGATAGAAAATATCTGGACTTGGGAGAACCCCTTAAAGAAATAGGCGAATATCCGGTGAAAGTTAACCTGGGTAGAGGTATTTATGCTACGGTTAAAGTGAAAGTTCAGGGAGAAGAGGTAGAAGAGGAGGTAGAAGGGTCCTGAGTATTGAAAGAGTTCCGCCTCATGACTTAGAAGCAGAGCAGGCTACTTTAGGGTCTATGCTTCTAGATAAAGAGGCTCTCCTTCGAGTATTAGATATCTTGCAGCCCGAAGATTTTTACAAAGACAGCCACCGTCTTATTTTTGAAAGCATTGTAGAGCTTTTTGAAGAAGACCAGGCTTGTGATATTGTGACTCTGGTGGCCAAGCTGAGACAAAAAAACCAACTGGAAGCGGTAGGAGGCATAGATTACTTAACTCAACTGGTAAACATTGTTCCTACTGCTGCCAATGCTGAATATTATGCTCATATTGTAGAAGAGAAATCTATATTTCGTTCGGTAATCAATCTCTGTACTCGAATTATTCGGGAAAGCTATGATGGAGGTTTAGATGCTAAAGAACTTTTAGACCGAGCTCAGAACTGGATTTTACAGCTTTCTCAAAAGAAAATTCGTTACGATTTTGTGCCTCTTAAAGCTATAATCAATGAGGCTTTTGACCGGATTGAAGAACTATATCATCGAGATGAACATGTTACTGGAATTCCTTCCGGTTTTGTAGATTTAGACTTAATTACTGCTGGTTTTCAACCTTCTGATTTTGTAGTAGTGGCAGCTCGTCCGGGTATGGGTAAAACTAGCTTATGTTTGAACGTTGCTCAATATGTGGGAACTAAAAAGAATATTCCAGTGGCTATTTTTAGCCTGGAGATGTCCAAAGACCAAATTGCGCAAAGGATGCTCTGTAGCGAAGCTCGAATTGATGCAGCCAAAGTGAGAAAAGGATTTATAGCCGAGAGGGAATGGCCAGAATTAGCTAAGGCAGCGGGGAGGTTAGCCGAAGCTAATATTTTTATTGATGATACTCCCAGTATTTCTGTTTTAGAACTGCGAGCCAAGGCTCGGCGTCTTAAGGCAGAAAGGGATTTAGGTTTAGTTATAGTTGATTATCTACAGCTGATGAGAGGATACCAGCGCGCCGAGAACCGGCAACAGGAGATTTCAGAGATCTCCCGTTCCTTGAAGGCTATGGCTCGAGAGTTAAATGTACCAGTTATAGCGGTATCTCAGCTTAGTAGAGCTGTAGAGCAGAGGACTCCTAAGAGGCCTCAACTTTCAGATTTGAGGGAAAGTGGAGCTATAGAACAAGATGCTGATTTAGTTCTTTTGATTTACCGAGAAGATTATTATAATCCTAATACTTCCAAAAAAGGAATAGCTGAAATCATTGTAGCTAAGCAGCGTAATGGTCCTATAGGAACAGTAGAATTGATGTTCCAAAAAGATTATGCTCGCTTCGAAAACCTGGCTCGGTAGTTTTTAAAGATGGATTAAATAGGGAACTATTTATTAAACTTTAAATATAAAAAGGTTGAACTCTGGGGTGTTTCCCTCTTTAGACCCCCTCCTTAGTTTAAAAAACACTCCAGAGTTCAACATCCTGCTTAAGATGGGAGGGCGGAAAATGGATGAACTAACTATATACCAAAGACCTGTTTTGTCTAATCCTTCACTTTTACTGGGATTTACTGGTTGGATGGATGGAGGAGATGTCTCCAGCGGGTCGGTAGCCTATCTTCAGAAGAAGTTTGCTGCCGAAATGATAGCCGAAATTGACCCTCAAGAGTTTTATCTGTTTAATTTTCCTGGAAGTATGGAAGAGGTAGCTCAGTTCCGCCCTTATAGTTTGATTAAAGACGGAATAGTTAGTGAGTTTCACTATCCTCAAAATCAATTTTTTTGTGCTCCCCAAGAAAATCTTCTTCTCTTTTTGGGTAAAGAGCCTAATATGAAGTGGAATAGATATGCAGAAAATATTTTCGCTTTAGTGAAAGAACTGGAAGTAAAGAGAATTTATTTTATAGGTAGTGTCAGTGGGTTAATTCCTCACACTCGGGAGCCCCGAATATCTTGTTCGGTTTCTGATGAAAAGTTAAAAACAGAGCTAGAAGGTTATAACCTTCGTTTCAACGATTATGAAGGTCCAGCTAGCATTACCACTCTTTTTACTCTTATGGCTTATCAAAAAGGTGTAGAAATGATTAGCTTAGTAGTAGAAATACCGATGTATATTCAGGCTACCAATCCTAAGGGTATCGCTTCGGCTTTGGGAATCCTCTCCTCTCTTCTTAACTTACCTTTGGTGGGAGAAGATTTAGAGAGTATGGGTGAGGAATTTGACAGAAACGTAGAACAGCTGGTGGGAAAATATCCCGACTTAGTAGAAAAGATTAAAAAGTTAGAAGAAAACTACGACCGGGAAATTTTAGAAGATGACCAGAACTTCCGAGAATGGCTGAGACGGCACGGCATTGATAAGGTTTGAAAGAGACCCAATGAAAAGAGGTCAAAAAGGGCAGGAGGTAAGAAGCTAAAGAGATTTTTCTGCGGCGATTTTTTCTCCTCCCCTTTGGGCTTCTTGAATCACCTGAAGGAGTGGTATTTTCTCCTGAGCAGCTATTTTTTTACAATCTTCATACTCTGGGGTAACTTTAACCATTTCTCCCCAGAAAGATATCTTGCCTCTCACTTTGCCCCAGGAAGTGGGTATTTCTATTTCCTCCCGAGAAAGGAAGTATTTATCTACTTGGTATTCTCTCACTCCCAGAGTAGTAGTTTCTTTTAGAATTACTTCCTCCATTTTAGTTTTTAGAAAAAGAGGGGTAATTACTGAGAGTTGGAAAGCTGGTCTTTGTTTTTTCATAAAAATGGGAGTAATGAAAACGTCTAGGGCTCCTTCTTGAAAAAGCTTTTCAGTGAGATATTCTACGATCTGGGGAGACATATCATCGATATTGGTTTCTATTACCAGGTTTTTTTCTTCTTTAAGGTGAATCTCTCTTTTTCCCATTATAGCTCGCAAGACATTGGGATAAGAATAATCTCTCTCTCCTGCTCCATAACCTATTTTTTCTATCTGGCAGGAGGGTAAACTACCGAAGGATTTACTCAAAGAAGATACGAGGACTGCTCCGGTAGGAGTAGTTAACTCTCCTTCTATTTCTCCCGAATAAATAGGTATTCCTCGGAGAAGCTCCAAAGTAGCAGGAGCGGGGATAGGGAGTAAACCGTGAGCAGATTCTACCCAACCATGACCGGTGGGGATGGGAGAAGAACGGATTTCATCTATTTCTAACATATGAAGAGCTATTAGCACTCCGGTTATATCTACTATGGTATCTACCCCTCCTACTTCGTGAAAATAAATTTCTTGGGGGTCAGCTCCATGGATTTTAGCTTCTACCTCAGCAATTTTCCTCATCATTTCTTGCGCTTTTTCTTTTATAGGGGAGGGAAAAGGACTTTCCTGGATGATACGGATTAATTCCCGCGCTGGGCGATGATGGTGGTGCTCTTCTTCTTTTATTTTAACCTGAGTAGCGGAAATA
>JAGPEW010000028.1 GCA_018056825.1 Candidatus Sordicultor aquaticus | reverse complement strand
CAATCTCTCCACCCCTGTCATTCCCGAAATCAGCAATCAGGAATCTCTCCACCCCTATCATTCCCGAAATCAGCAATCAGGAATCTCTCTTCTTCTGTCATTCCCGAAATCTTTAATCGGGAATCCAAAGGTATTTAAATACTATAGACACCGGCTTAAAGATATGCCAGGGTGATGAAAAAGGGGTGATAGGTAGGAGGATCGTTTTTCCCTTATAATTCTGACACATTCAGGAATGATGGTGTTTATACCGACCTAAGATGTCCAAAAACTACTGAGATTGCCTGTCCATCAATTGCCGGATAAAATGTTATTATAATTTTCAGGAGAATACTCAACAAAGGAGAAAGACCTCGGGGATGGATAGAGCATACTCTAAAGTGGTATGGTTATAATAACAAATCCTCGGGTATTTCATATCACCAAAAAGAGTGATAATCTCTCTTTGGGGTCATCTCTTCTTACTGCTTTACAATCTCTCCTCTTCTCTTTATGTTCCAATAGATATATCTACCACTAAAACTGGATGGTTATATCTCTTTTTCCTTCTTGCTTTGGAATATTTATTCTTAAAACTCCTAAAATAAGTTTACGCTGACTTGAAATATTTGGGTATCAATAGAAGGAAAGTCTATACTACTTATTTGGGGGGAATCCGTTAAAATAGAGCATTATTACCTTTTTATAACTGTTTTAGGTTGAACTTCGGCTAAAGGAACATCTTCGCTAAGCCAATGAATAAGATAGACCTTCCTATTGCTGGGTAGCATCACATGAAGATGAAAATAATGTCCCTCACCCTAACCCTCTCCCACCAAGAGGCGAGGGAAAAAGAAATTTGAAATAATAATAGTGTTCCTTCTCCCTTCAGGGGAGAAGGTAAGGATGAGGGTGATATTTAAACTCATGACTGCTCACTCATCACTCGTCACGATATTTTCAGGATGGAGGTCTACATAATCAGTTTTTAACTTTTAGGAACTTACTTTGTAATATAGGCTTTTCCCATCTACCCTTTTATGGCTCCCGCTGTAAGTCCAGAAATAATTCGCCGCTGGAAGATTAAAACCAACACAACTATAGGTATGGTTACCACTACAGCAGCAGCCATTATTTCTCCAAATGGCTCCTGACGGGCAACTAGCGCCGGGAAAAGAGCGATAGCCACCGGAACAGTTCTGGAAATTGGCTCAATTGCAGTAAAAGTTAAAGCAAATAGATATTCATTCCAGGCTGCAATAAAAGCCAAAAGACCAGCTGTTACCAGGGCTGGTGCAGTCAACGGTAAGAGAATTAATCGGAAAGTCTGAAAAGGAGTTGCACCATCCACCTGGGCCGCTTGCATTAGCTCTACAGGAAGATCTCGGAAAAAGGTAGTAAGCACCCACACAGTAAAAGGAAGAGTAAAAATTAGATAGGATAAAATCATCCCTGGGATAGCAGTAAGACCCAATCCAGTAATTACTGCATATAGCCCAGATAAAATAGTAACCTGGGGAAACATGGTCATGGAAAGGATTATATAAAGTGCCGAGGCTTTCCCCTTAAAGTGGAGCTTTCCGAGGGCAAAAGCAGCAAAGGATCCTAGAGCCAAAGATAAAAGAGTGGTGGCACCAGCCACGACGGCACTGTTGCGCAAACCCCGGGTAAATTGGTCGCTATGAAACACCGCTCGGTAATTGTCTAAGGTGGGAGAAAACGTCTTTGTGACTGGGTCGCGGGGAACAAAAGTAGTTGGGGTCATCATCAGCTGGTTCTCATTTTTCAGTGAAGAATTCACTGCCCAGTAAAAAGGGAAAAGTAGATAGACTACAATAATTCCGATGACTATCCAAAAAAGAATTCGGTTAATTAATTTCGTCATGTATTTACTCAATCTGTCTTCACTCCCAGCATCCGGATATACAGTACAGCAAAAATGAAAATGAAAACGAATATAATTACCCCAATTGCGGAAGCTTTTCCCATCGCTCGATTTCCAATTAATTGATAGTAGTTGTAACTGGCCATTGAATAGCGACTCTGGGCTAACATCACCTGGAATAAGTCAAACACTCGTAGAGCGTCAAGGGTGCGGAATACTAAAGCTACTGCCATAGTTGGTTTCAAAAGTGGCATAGTAATAGAAATAAACTGACGCAGAAAACCCGCTCCGTCCACTCGGGCTGCTTCATACAGCTCATTAGGAATCAGCTGCAATCCGGCTAAAAGAAGTAAAGCCATAAAAGGAGTAGTTTTCCATACGTCCACCATAATGAGCGCTGGGAGTTGCCATGCTGGTTGGCTGAGAAAGGCGGTGTTTCCATCTCCTAAACCTAGCCTTTGCAAAGTCACGTTAATTACACCTACCCGGGTGGGTGCAAGCATCCACTGCCACATTCGGGCTGAAACTACGGTAATTACTGCCCAGGGAACCAGCATCGCCGCCCGCATCACACCCTGTCCCTTAAAGGGAGTGTTCACAACCAACGCAATACCCAGTCCCAGGATGGTCTCCAGAAGAACCGATATTACAGTGAACACCAGAGTATCCCATACCGCTTTGACAAAATTGGGATCGGTAGCTCCCAGGACATAGCGTTTACCAAAAAGCGAAAACTGGGTTACTTCTTGATATTTGCTCGGCTTTCGGGGGAGAACACGGAGTGGGCGCTCATACAGTGGCTTTCCTGTTTTCGGATCTAGAGCTTGGAGGCCGGTTTCTTCATCAATTAAGGGGGGAAGCTCGCGAATGGTCATACCCAGCAACTGAACATAATTATTTAATCCCACATAATTTGGCTGGCGCGGGCTAGCAAAGGTACGGTCAGTAAAACTGGTCACAAAAACCAGCCCTAAAGGGTATAGAGCAACCACAATCAATACTATAAAAGTGGGTAATAATAAAAGATAAGCCAGCCTTTGTTCCTGTTGTAGCAATTTTGAACCGGCCTTTTGTTCAAAGTTAATTATCATAGTTTTCTCCGATTACCAGCAAAGCTTTTAGCCTGGCGTTTATGAAAAACTAAACTAATAGCAGAAAAAGGCAACCGAATTCCCGCCTCCTCTCCTTTTATTTTCCCTTGTACGTTTCACCATAAACCCGATGAAAAAACTCCAGTCCCTTGACGAGACTGGAGTTTTGGTTTTTATGGTTCCCCAACTTCAAAGCCGGTAAGTGCCTGGAGCTCCAGTTCCAATTCTTCAAGAGCACTAGTTGCATCTTTAGTGCCGGTAAGCACTGAGTGCACAGCCCGAAAGAATAAGGTAGATACTTCATTGTAACTAGGAGCGGTTATCGTGGAGGGACGTGCCACAGCATTGATTAATACATCGTAAAGAGTAGCAAAGAAGGGAGTAGCTTCCAAAACTTCAGGATCTTCGTAAAGAACCATAATAGTAGGAGTAAAAGACCCCTTGATGGCCCGGATTTTCTGCTCTTCATGAGAAGCCATAAACAGGGCCACATCAGCAGCTATTTCCGAGTTGTTGCTATATTTGCTCACGGCTAACTGCCAGCCACCTAATGTTGCGGCACCGTGGCCAGATTTCCCAGCAGGTAGAGGCGCAACGTCAAACTTCCCAGCTATTACGCTTTCTTCAGATTGTCCCAAAGCATAGGCATAAGGCCAATTGCGCATAAAGGCAGCATTACCAGATTGGAAAATGCTCCGAGCATCTTCTTCAGCAAAGCCAGTTACCCCCGAGGGGCTAATAGTGCCCACCCAGCGTGCGGCCATTTCGATGGCTTCTATAGCGTTGGGATTGTTAACGTTAATTACGCCATCTGGGCTAATGATGGTGCCACCACCATTACTATAAATCCACTCCAAAGCATTGCAGGTGAGACCTTCATAGGCATTACCCTGCCAGACGAATCCCCAGAAATCTTCTTTGCCTTCCGCCCGTTCACCTTCTTGGATAATCTTAGCGGTTTCCTCAAGTTCAGCCCAAGTTTTGGGTATTTCTAAACCATATTTTTCCAGAAGGTCAGTCCGATAATAGAGAAGACCACCATCAGTAAACCAGGGTATTCCCACCAATCGTCCGTCAACGGTATTATTCTCGATGATAGCCGGAAAGTGTTCATTAACAACTTCTTTTGCTCCAAATTCGTACAGATCTAAAAGATGCTCAGCCAGGTCTCCCGGCCAGATCACATCTATCTGATAGACATCGATATCTGATCTGCGGGCTTCGAAGAACTGGAGATATAGCCCGTAGCGGTCAGTTGCCAAATCAGGAGTGTCGATTACCCGTACTTCCACATCAGGGTGGGCTTCCATATAGCGTTGAGCTGCTTCCCTGGTAAGCTCCAATTCCTGGCCCACTGCTCCGGCAGCTACAGTAATTACAATCTTTTCTTGGGCTATCACCAGGCTACCGAATAAAAATATAGCGATAATCAGACTACACATGGTAACAATATATCGATTCAATCTCACTTTTATTACCTCCTCCTCTTTAGAAATCAATCATACTAAAGTTTCCTTAGCACCAATTATCACCTGAATTACACCTGGTCAATTCTTTCGGTCTTAGCCAAACTCTTTCACATCACCTCCTATAACTTAAAACTTAAATAAGGCTCAAAAGTCTTTAAGTAATCATCCAGAAGTTTTTTAGCTACTTCAAGGTCATCAATCATGGGGTCTAGAGCAAAAGCCTCTTGAGCTAATTTTCGGTCTTCCTCCACAATAGCTCTCACCACTAGCTCATTTATAAGAGCTTGTCTCCGACATAGCTCAGCAATAGACTCAGGAAGTTCGCACCCTCCCAAACCTATCGGTCCTTCACTACCCAAAATTGCTGGGACTTCAACTATTACTTCATCGGGTAGATTAACTATATAGCCTCGATTGGGGATATTTACTGCCTTTTCATAAGAATTGAGGTTCTTCAATATTCCAGCAATAATAAATTCTCCTCTTTCTGTTTCTACTTCTTCCCATCCTTCCAGAGACTCTTTTCCTTCTATTACTCTTTCAATTCTTTCCCACATTTTTTGCCTCCCTTTTTCCGCCCATTCAAAATCGTACATCTGAATATCGTATCTTTCCCAGGTTTTACGATTCACGTTGTGGGTGTAGGGAAGATATTCACAGAGATGGCAATCTCCAGGAACCGGTAAAAGACCAAAAATCCGAAAAACTTCCTGAGTCAAAGGTTCAAAGGAGGAGGGAAGAGTTTCCATCCTTTTTTCAATCTCAGGGTACATATCTCTTCCTGTTTCTTTTTCTGTTACGTTTACCATCCAGGTGAAGTGATTTAGTCCCCAAGCCCGGATAAGAAACTTTTCTTTAGCGTTTCTAGCTATAATTCGAAAAAGAGATAAAGATTGGTCATTCCACCGAAAGCTAAAGTCTCGAGGGAGATGCAAATCTAATTCATTGGCAAAAAGAGTAGCTAAAATATAATAGCCAAAATTAATCTGGTGGCAGATGCCAATGGTCTTTATATTGGAATATAAATTAGCTGCAGTACATATCTTGGGAACCGGGTTAGTAAAATTCAAAAGCCAGGCTTCGGGACAGTATTTCTCCATATCCTGAAGAATGGGCATAATAACCGATAAATTACGGGCTGTGTGAGCAAAAGCACCCGGTCCTCCATTTTCAGCATAATGGTTAATACCATAACGAAGAGCAATATCTCGATCTAACCCCCAGCATTTTTCCCGGTCAATGGCAATAGAGAGAATTACAAAATCTGCTCCCTCCAGAGCTTTGCTCCTCTCTACGGAACTGTTAATTTTTATACCGGAACCCCATGATTTATTCATTTTCTCTGCCAATTCCCTAATTTTTCCTAAACCATTTTCATTGATGTCATGCAAAAATAGCTCAGCTCCTTGCAAAGCAGGGTGACGCAGTATTCCCACTAAAGTTGACAGACCAAAAGCTGCGCTTCCTGCTCCAACTACTGTTATTTTTGCTCTTTTACTCAATCTTTACACCTCCCACATTGTTTTTCTGAAAAAACGTAGTAGATTTCCTCTCTACCAACTTTACCTCTTCAATCACATAGGACTGCACTTCATTACCGTGCATCAAGCGAACTAGTAGTTCTATTGAACGTTTGCCAATTAACTTTTTAGGAATTTCTATTGAGGTCAAAGAAGGACAGGTTAATTGGGTAAAAAAGGTATTATCAAAACCCACCACTGATAAATCTTCTGGAATTTTTCTACCCAACTCTTGAGCAGCAACCATAATTCCACAAGCAGTCGGGTCATTTTGAGCAAAAACAGCGCTTATTTGATTTTCAGGAGCAGAAAGATATTTTAATCCCAATTTATAAGCCTCTTCAAAAGTAGGAGTGATTTCCACCATTAACTGAGGGTCTATGGGGATTTGTTTCTCTCTCAAAGCTCGTTTATAACCCTCAAATCGATCATTAAAAAGAGAACTCTTAGAAGAACCACCTACACAGAGAATCCGATAATGACCTAATTCCACCAAGTGGCGAGTAGCAAGATAAGCTCCCTCTTCGTCAGGAAAAAGAATACACCGAGAAAAAGGACTATCCAAAACTCCCCCTAAAAAAACCAGAGGAATTTGAGTCGATAAAAATTTCTTAAGGTGAGATAAACTTAAGCGAGTAGCTAATATAAAACCATCAACTTTTCTATCTCCCAAATCCTGAAGATAAAAAGTATCAGGGTCTTTCTCTATAGGCAAGAGAAGAAGATGATAACCAATAGTACGAGCAGTGCTTTCTGCTGCAGCGAAAACTTCGGTAAAAAAGGGGTTAAATATATCATCTATAACCATAGCTATAAGATGTGATGGCTCATTTTTGGGGGGAGAAATGTTAACTTCCGCTCCTAGTTCTTTCATAGCTTCTAAAACTCTTTTGCAGAGAGTATCGCTCACGGGACGAGTACCATTTATTACATGGGAAACTGTAGCAACCGAAACATTTGCTTTTTCAGCTATTTCTTTTAATTTAGCCATTTTACACCTTTATAAAATTTTTTAAACTTTAGCAAATTTTACAATAATTAAATAAAGATTGTCAAGAGAAACTGGGAATATTTGGAAAATCCTAAATTTTTACAGAACATAATTTCTTCTTATGCTCAGAAGTATGTCTACCTTTAAAGGTCTTGAGCTACCCCAACTCTCCCTCCTTTTTTTCGTCATTCCCGAATGGTTCTAACGACTATAAAAAGGGAAATGCTCCCATATAACCTCCCTCTTCTTTTGCTATCACGAGCCTCGTTTTTTCGTATGGCGTAGTGATCCCGATTTTTAATCCAATTTAATTTGCCTTTTAAAGTTTGTTGAAGTTCAATGAAAAGTTAGACCGTCACGTCGCTTCTCGCCATGAAAAATATAAGCAATGGCAAAATGGGGTATAGCAGTAGAATGATAGGTATAAAGGAGAAGAATTTTTAAATAACCTCGGAGAAACTAGGCTATATATTAACTAACCACTTTTGGATTATTCTCTTACCGCTGCTTTATAAAATCCACATCTTCAGCTTGACGAATAATAATGACGTGAGTTTTCTCTTGAATCGAACCCAATTCATAACGATGGATAGTCACTTCCCCAAAACCGAGTAATCGAGAAAATGCTTTCTGGCTTAACTCATATCGTTCACGGATCTTACGAATTTCTTCTGATGACAGAAGACCATGTTTCTGCCGGTATTAATTAAAGACTAATTGGTGAGTATTAGAATCCAGTTCATCATTATAGAGGTCCTGGTTACATTGTGGGCAGACTGCAACTTGAGCAAGAACTTCAAATTGTTCACCCTTTACAACATAGGTTTCCCTCCTCTCTACCACATCAGCCTCAACGGTCTTGTGATAAGGAAGGCAATAAACTGTTTTTTACCTACTCTCCTCCTTCTTAAGGGGTCATTTCATGGGATATTTGGGGAGATGAAATGAATGGCAAATCGCAACTTTTTCTTCATCGTCTACTTGCAATCGAAGATAAAATGTTTTCCCCCATTAAAATTTTCGGTTCTTCTCCAATTTAGTAGCTCATAATGTAATGGGCAC
>JAGPEW010000027.1 GCA_018056825.1 Candidatus Sordicultor aquaticus | reverse complement strand
TCTTTTCTGGTAGAAGGAAAGATGGGTAAGAACTTCTTCTAAGATTTTAGCAGTTTCTTGAGGAGTATCTGCTCCGGGAATGAGAGCGTCACCCAGAAGAGGTTTCTGGCGCTTGTTTATAATCTGGATTGCTCCCTCTCGGTAAGTCCGTAGGGAAGGAATGCCTAAGGAAGCAGCTTGTTGTATAGCTGTGCCAGCGAATCCTACAACCAGTGCTCCTCGGGAGAGATGCTCTAAGTAATCTCCTCGACTAAAAGCAAAGTTTGTTTTGACTTTTTTCATCTCTTCTTTAATTTCTTCTTCCTCTCTCTCGGGAGGGAAAACCCAGTGGATAGAAAAAGATTGCAGAAGGGAAGGAGAAGTATATTGGAGAGTTTTAGCTAAAAACTGAAGATTTTCTTTCCAATCTTCTCGACTCCCGGTAAGCAAAATTATTTCTCTCCTTTGGGGAACCAATATAGAAGGTGAGGGACCTAAAAATCCTAAATAGTGCGCATTGATGCCTAAACTCTTAAACCACTTAGCCGTAGGATAATCTCGAGTGTACACCCGGGAGGCATAGTGGCGGAAAAGATGAGCAGTGTATATTCCTATTTTCTCATAAGGTTTATTACTCCTTTTTAGGAGATAACTATGATAACAAGCCACGAGAAAAACCTTCTTTTTTAAGAATAATTTACTAATTAGGACAGGTAAAAAATCGCCCACTCCAATTACCCAGTCGATTTCGTCTATCATAGAGATAAGCTTTTTCTGGATCACTCTTAAATTTTTCTTCTGGATCTGGAAATCTTTAATAAAATGCCTAACCCTTTCTTTTATTCTTCCTAAATAGACTCCTCCATAAGGTAGGGAAGGAGAAGAATGGAACATTGATACTTGAGGATGGGAAAGCCAACGATCAAAAGCCTTTCCTTCTCCCACCACCGAGAGGATTTCTACTTTCAGGGGAAGTTGCTCTTTTTCTAACTCTTGAACTAAACTTTCCAATAAGAGATTGGAGAAA
The DNA here is from genome assembly GCA_018056825.1 of Candidatus Sordicultor aquaticus. Taxonomy (GTDB): domain Bacteria; phylum Atribacterota; class Atribacteria; order Atribacterales; family Caldatribacteriaceae; genus Sordicultor; species Sordicultor aquaticus. Next base: position 7,119 of record JAGPEW010000027.1, on the reverse strand, counting down.
GAGTTTTCTCCGTATCCATTGCTAATTAAAAGTATTTTAGCCATCGTTTTCTATTCTATAGGTTATTTTTTTAAAATGCAAGAAACAAGTTAATATGCCCTAATCTTCAAAAATTTGCACTATTTAATGATTTGAGTTAAAATATTAGCAGTCGAAAAGTGATAATAAGAAAGAGTGGGTTTCCCCACTCTTTCTTATTTATAAACTCTTGGTAGGTTTAAAAATCCTTTTTAGGGTTGGGATATATGAGTAAGGAACTTTTTGCTGCTATTGAGCAAATAGAGAAAACTAAAGGCATTCCTCGAGAGATGCTCCAGGAAGCCATTGAGGCAGCTCTTCTTTCTGCCTATCGTAAGAGCTTTAAAAGCTCTCATAAGGGGGTTTCAGTAGTCCTGGATCCTCAGGATGGTAGCATAAAAGTTTTTGCTCGAAAAACAGTAGTGGATAAGCTGAAAGATGCTGCTACAGAAATATTGGAAAAAGATGCTAAAAGATTGGGAATTGACGCTAAAGTAGGAGACGTAGTGGAAATAGAAGTAACTCCCCAAGATTTTGGGAGGATTGCTGCTCAAACTGCTAAACAGGTGATAATGCAAAGGATAAAAGAAGCAGAAAGAGATCTGGTTTATGCTGAGTTTATAGAAAGAGAAGGAGAAATTATTACTGGTATAATCTCTAAAAGAGAGGGAAATAATATCATTGTGGATTTGGGTAGAGCCGAAGGGTTGCTTCCTTCTAATGAACAAATTTCTAATGAGAACTATCGACCCGGAGGAAGGATGAAGTTCTATATTGTAGAAGTGAAGAAAACCAGTAAAGGTTCTCGCATTGTCCTTTCTCGTACTCATCCGGGTTTGGTGAGAAGGCTGTTTGAGCTGGAAATTCCAGAGGTTCATGATGGTTTGGTAGATATAAGGGCTATTGCTCGAGAGCCAGGAGTAAGGAGTAAGGTAGTAGTAGAAAGTCGAAGTGAAAAAATAGACCCAGTAGGATCATGCATTGGTAATCGTGGCACTCGAGTTAAAAATATAACTGATGAGCTGAGGGGGGAGAAAATAGATATTATAAGGTGGAGTAGCGACACTCGAGTTTTGATTGCTGAGGCTTTGAGTCCTGCTCATGTGGCAAAAGTAGAGTTAGATGAGGCAACTAATACTGCTCGAGTTTTTGTCCCCCAGGATCAGCTTTCTTTAGCCATTGGTAAAGATGGGCAAAATGCTCGTTTGGCTGCTCGGGTAACGGGTTGGCGAATTGACATCAAGGGGGAAAAAGATGGTGAGTAAAAAGATTCCCATTAGAACCTGCATTGGTTGTCGAGAGAGAAAAGAGAAAAAGTCCTTGATTAGATTGGTTAAAAGGGAAGAGGGGATTGAATTAGACCCCACAGGAAAAAAAGCAGGTAGAGGATTCTATCTTTGTCCCCGCAGGGAATGTATAGATAAGTTGAACCTTAAAAATCTGTCTCAAGCTCTGCGGACAGAAGTAAAATCAGAAGAGCTCCAGAGACTAAAGGAGGTATTGGGTAGCTATGTAGAATCCCAGGAGAAGGAGGTAAACAATGTCTAAAATAAGAGTCTATAAAGTAGCAGAAAGTTTAGGAATGCCCACTAAAGAAGTGGTTGATTTGCTTAAAGAACTGGGAGTTGAAGTTAAGAACCATATGAGTAACATTGATGAAGAGCTGGTGGAGCTATTACAGGAGGAAGTAGAGTATCAAAAAAAGAAGGAAGAAGAAGCTCGAAAAAAGCAAGAAAAGACTTTGAGTTTTAAATCTTTACCCACTTTAAGAGAAATGGCGAAGATATTTAATGAGGAACCGGAAGAGCTGATATTAGAGTTAGCTGATTTAAACATGATTTTTAGTCCCAAAGATTTCCTACCTCCTCTGGTAGTGGAAAGATTGGCAAGAGCCCGAGGCTGGTATGTGAAATGGGAAAAGGATATAAAAGAGTTAACCATGGAGACTCTTAATACTGAGGTTTATCCTCGTCCTCCCGTGGTTACTATTTTAGGCCATGTGGACCATGGTAAAACTACTCTTTTAGATGCTATTAGGAGCTCTCAAGTGGCGGAGAGCGAATTTGGTGGCATCACTCAGAAAATTGGTGCTTATCAGGTAGAGATAAATGGGAGAAAAATTACTTTTGTAGATACTCCTGGCCACGAAGCATTTACTGCTATGCGAGCTCGAGGAGCCCAGGTTACCGACATTGCTGTTTTGGTAGTGGCTGCTGATGATGGAGTTATGCCCCAAACAGTAGAGGCTATTCAGCATGCTCAGGCGGCTAATGTTCCCATCATTGTAGCTATTAATAAAATAGATAAAGTAGGAGCTAACCCAGAAAGAGTAAAACAACAACTTTCTGAATATGGCTTGATTCCTGAAGAATGGGGAGGAGAAACTATTTTTGTAAACATTTCTGCTCTCCAGAAAAAGGGAATTTCTGATCTTTTAGATTTAATCCTCCTCCAAGCTGACCTTTTGGGGTTGCAGGCTCGGCATACCGGCTATGCTACGGGAGTAGTTATAGAATCTCGCCTAGACCGGGGTAAGGGTCCGGTGGCTACTGTTATTGTTCAAGAGGGGATACTAAAAGTAGGAGATTATTTTGTAGCAGGAAGTAGTTGGGGAAGAGTAAAATCATTGTTTAATGATTTAGGAAAAGCTGTTTCGGAGGCTTATCCTTCTGCACCTGTGGAGGTGGTGGGTTTTTCCGAATTACCTCTGGCTGGAACTAAATTGATGGTGACCGGTGAGGAAAGGGTAGCTCATCTCATTGCTGAGCGGAGGAAAGATAGAGCAAAAGAAAAGTTATTGAAGGAGTCTCAGCCTTACTCTATGTCTTTAGAGGAGATATTGGCTCCGGAAGAAGGCAAAACTCGAGAGCTCAACCTAATTTTGAAAGCCGATTTTCAAGGGTCTCTGGAAGCTCTGGAAAAAACTATTACTTCCTTAGAGGGGGAAGAGGTAAAAATTAATATCCTGTATAAAGGAGTGGGCAACGTCACGGAAACGGATATTATGTTAGCTTCTGCTTCCCAGGGGATAGTTATAGGCTTTAATGTTAAATTATTAAGCGAGGCAGCTAAGATAGCCAAAAGAGAAGGGGTCGAGGTAAGACTTTATCGAGTTATCTATGAAGTGATAGATGATATAGAAAAGGCTATTAAAGGATTAATAGAGCCTCGCAAAGTGGAAGAGGTAATTGGTAGAGTAGAAGTTAGAGCCATATTTAAAATCCCTCGAGTGGGGTTAGTGGCTGGCTCTTATGTAACTCAGGGTAAAATAGAGCGAGGAGCATTGGTGCGGGTTTGGAGAGGAGAAGAAGTAGTAAAAGAAGGAGTGAAAATTGCATCTTTGCGAAGATTTAAAGAGGATGTAAAGGAAGTAACTCAAGGGTATGAATGTGGAATAGGTTTAGAAAACTTTGAAAATCTCCAAGAAGGGGATATATTAGAAGCTTATGTCATTAAAGAAGAGAAATGAGAGTAGGAGTTTGTCAAATTGATATCTTTATTAATGAGAGTTTTTCTCTCAAAGATAGAAGAAGAGTGGTTAATTCTCTGAAAGAAAGACTGCGAAATCGGTTTAACATTTCAGTTATTGAAATTTCCACTAATTTCCAGTGGAGGAAAAGTAGCTTGGGGATCTCTTGTGTAGGGAATGATGAACGAAGTGTGGATTCTCTTCTCCAACAAGTGGTGCAGTTTGTGGAGGGAGACGACCGCTTAGAGATAACTAATTTGACCATAGAAATTTATTGAAGATAAGAAAATAAATGGAAAGTACAGGTAAGGGCGATGAAAGAGCAAAGAGTGGAGCGGGTGGCGGAATTAATAAAGAGAGAGATATCGGTTATTTTGCTTTCTCGGGTGAGAGACCCTCGTCTCAAGCGATTCACTATCACCCAGGTGAAGGTATCTCCGGATTTGCGGCAGGCCAAAGTGTTTATCGATTTTCCGGGAGAAGAGAGAGAGGAAAAGTATCAAGCACTGCAAAAAGCCACTGGTTTTATAAAAAGTGAATTAGCTCTTCGTTTGAGAATTAGATTTATGCCTGAAATTACTTTTATAAAAGACGAAACTCTGGATAAAGCTTTTCAAGTAGTGGAGCTCCTAAACCAGATAGAAAAGGAAGAAGATGAAAGAGAAAAAGGAGATAATTGAAGCTTTCCGCACTCACCATCGTTTTGTTATTACTTCTCACCGCAATATTGATGGAGATGGATTAGGTTCTATGCTGGCCACGTTTTTTTGGTTAAAGGACGAGGGAAAAGAAGTTTTTATGGTTCAAGATGGGACAGTGCCTTATTTTTACCAATTTTTGCCTGGAAAAGAAGAAGTGCTTACTCCTCAAGAATTTTATTCTTTAAGTTTTTCTTCTAACCCTGAGGTGGTGATAGTATTAGATTGTTCCCATCCTCAGAGGCTAGGAAAATTAGAAGAACTGTGTAATAAAGCTTCCCTTCTTGTGAATATAGACCATCATCCTGATAATGCTTGTTTTGGAAACATAAACTGGGTGGTTCCTAATTCTTCTTCTACTGCACTTTTAGTTTACGAATTAATAAAAGAAGCCGGGATAAAAATAAATTCTTCTATGGCGGTTAATCTTCTGACTGGTTTTGTAACTGATACCGGTGGTTTTCAGTTTGTGGATATGGATTCTCATCTTTTACGGGTAGTAGAAGATTTAATTGTCTCCGGTGCATCTCTGGCTCAAATAATGCATTATGCTTTCCACTTTCGGAGGAAGGAAGCCTTAAAGCTTCTAGGTCGGGCGCTTGACCACCTTTTTTATGATGAAAATTTCCGATTTTCAGTGATTTATTTGACTCGGAAAGATTTTGCAGACTGTGGGGCCCAAGAAGAAGATAGTGAAGGGATAGTAGATTATGGACTTTATATTCCAGGAGCGGAACTTTCTCTTCTTTTTAAAGAGGTAGAAGAGGGATGTTTTAGAGTGAGTTTGCGCTCCCAAGGAGAGAAAGATGTTTTACCTATCGCTCATTACTTTGGAGGAGGAGGGCATCATAAAGCAGCAGGTTTCAGAATCCAGGGTGATTTGTCTCAAGTAAAAGAAGAAGTTTTAGATGTGGTGAGGAAATCTTTGAGCAATTCTTCGTCACTTATTAAAGAGGTAGAAAAAGATAGTGCCAGGCGGGATACTGAATGTTTATAAACCAGTAGGAATGACTTCCTTTGAAATTACCGAGCGAGTGGGGAAAATACTCAGAGAAAAAGTTGGACATACTGGAACTCTCGACCCTTTTGCTCGGGGAGTAATGGTAGTTTGTTGGGGTAAAGCTACGCGTCTTGCTTCTTTTTTCCAGGCTCTAGATAAAGTTTATCGAGCAGGAGTCCGTTTTGGTATATCCACCGATACTTATGATGTTACCGGAAAAATAGTAAAAGTTCGACGAGGGCAATTATCACTTCAGGAAGGGAAAGAACTCCTCCTCAAATATCGGTGAACAATAAAACAAGTGGTGCCTCCTTTTTCTGCCAGTAAATACCAGGGTAAACCTCGCTATCGTTATGCTCGCCAGGGTAAAGCTCTTCCTCCTCAAGAGAAAGAAGTGAATATTTACGACCTGGAGTTAGTGTCTTGGGAAGAAGGAGAATGGCCAGGAGCGGAAATCTTAGTTCGCTGCTCCAGTGGAACTTATATTCGTAGTTTAGCTCAGGAGTGGGGGGAAGATAGTGGTTTGGGAGCTTACCTTTTTTCTCTCCGCCGGGAAAAAATAGGAGAATTTTCTTTAGAGGATAGCGAAGAAATAACGGAAAGAGAAATAGATAAGCAGTTTCTTCTCTCCAAAAGTATTCCCCCGGATCAGGCTTTATACTGGATTTCCTCGGTTTATTTAGAGGAAAAAGAAGCTAAAAAAGCGAAACAAGGAGGGTCTATATTTCTTCCTTCCCCTGAGAGAGAATGGGTTAAAATATATGAGAAAGACGGATTTTTAGGGTTGGGCTGGATAGAAGATAGTGGAGAGCTACGACCTCGGATAATTTTAGGAGAATAAAGATGTGGAAAAGAGGAATGCAACCTGCGGAAAATAATGTTTTAGCTTTGGGTTTTTTCGATGGAGTTCATCGCGGTCATCAATACTTGTTGGGAGAGGCTTATCGTTTAGCTCAGGAAGAGAAAACCAAGTTACATATTTTTACTTTTTATCCCCATCCTCGAAACTTCCTTTCTTCCGGAGAAGTTAAACATATTCTCACTTATCGGGAGAAGTATTTCTTAATTCAAAAGTTGTTTCCTCAATCTCTGGTGCAATTTGTGCATTTTAATAAAAGTTTTCGAGAAATGAGGGCTTGTGATTTTTTAGCTCTAATAAAAGAAATAATTAGACCTCGGAGAGTAGTAGCAGGAGAAAATTTTCGTTTCGGTTTTCAGGCTCAAGGAGATGCTGAGCTCTTGAAAAATTATCTTTCTTCTCAAGGGATAGAAGTGACGGTAGTTAACTCTCTGAAAGAGAAGGAAAAGGTAATCTCCAGTTCTCGCATTAGATGGCATTTGGAAAACAGTGATATAGTCTCTTCTAATCACTTACTGGGTTATTCTTTCTTCTTCCAGGGGCGAGTTCGACGGGGTAAAGGAGTAGGGAAAAAATTAGGGTTTCCCACAGCCAATTTTTATCCTCCCTCTTATAAGCTCCTTCCAGCATCCGGAGTATATGCCGGTTGGGTTTCGGGAAGAGAAATAGGAGAAAGAAAGCCCTCCTTGATTTATGTGGGTCACAGGCCTACGGTGAACTTCTCTCCTCGCCGATTGGTGGAAGTCTTCATCCCCGATATTTCTCGAGAACTTTATGGAGAAAGGTTACTCATAGAATTTCAGGCTTTCGTGAGAAAAGAAATGGTTTTTCCCTCTCTTTCGGAGCTCCAAAATCAGATTGAGCGGGATTTGGAATCTTTACACACCAAGGAAAAACAGCCTGCAGTATAAGCAAGTAAAAAAAGACTAAAAGATAGAAGAACAAAAACCACTGAGCCTTCCGAGCGTGGCTAAACCTAAACGGAAAGCTCAGTGGTGGTAAACTCCCCTACAAATTAGAACTGCCGTAGGCACGCTGGGACGATTGTTCCCAGCGTACTGGTGGAGTTTTTCCC
>JAGPEW010000026.1 GCA_018056825.1 Candidatus Sordicultor aquaticus | reverse complement strand
GAAATAGAGACTTAGACGAAGTGTTAACAAAGTGGGATAAATACTGGACAGAATAATAAATATAGCTCTAATTTTAGGGGTGTGTTTTAGAAACACACCCCTAAAATTATGCATTTATAATTGAGGTGATGGAATGCAAAGGGAAAACGGAAAGTATTTGTACTTAATTCCTGCACTTGTTTTTTTAGGTATATTTACATATTTCCCAATAGTAAGAGGCACAATCTTTGCTTTTCAAGATTATAAACTTTATAACATGTCGAATATACGTTTTAATGGGCTGGAAAACTTTAAAGCTATTTTTACTGACCCTAATTTTAGCTTCGTACAAATTATATTTAATACCGCTATTTGGATTTTTGTTTCATTGTTTTTTCAATTTATGCTTGGTTTTGTACTGGCACTGTTGATGTGGAAACCATTTAAAGGAAGAGGGATTTATTCTGGTTTGGTTTTTTATCCTTGGGCTCTTTCTGGTTTTGCAATAGGACTGATCTGGGCCTGGATGTTTAATGGACAATTTGGTTTAATCAATGATGTTTTATTGAAATTACACTTAATTGAAAGTAATATAGGTTTTTTATCTGATCCCAAATTTGCAATGATATCAGTTATTATTATAAATGTATGGTATGGTATTCCCTTTTTTGCCATTATGATTCTTGCAGCATTACAGTCGGTACCAAAAGAATTGATGGATGCAGCAGAAATAGATGGTGCTAGTCCGTGGAAAAGATTATTCAGCATAATAATCCCTTATATACAGCCAACCATTGTTAGCACTACTTTGTTAAGAGTGATGTGGATTATGAATTTCCCCGAAATAATATATGCCACCACAGGTGGAGGCCCAAGTAATGCCACTAATATTTTATCAACGCAAATGATAAATAAGATACTTAAATTTTATGATTATGGGCAAGGATCTGCTTTGGGAGTCATTATAATGGTTATTTTATTTACTTATGCAATTTTTTATTTAAGGTTAACCTCTCAAGGAGAGGAGAATTTCGGGTGAAGAAAATTATTTTTAAAGTATTAAAAGTGGTTTTGTTGGCATTATTTTTAATAGCAGCGATTGTTCCTCTTTATTGGGTTATTGTTACTTCATTAAAGGGAAATAAAGAAATTTATTCTTATCCGATAAAATATTTTCCAGAAAGTCCCACTTTAGAAAACTATGTGTATCTATTTGAAGTCAGTAATTTTGGTGTATATTTCAGGAACAGCGCTTTGGTGGCGTTGGTAGGTTCTATGGGTGCGTTATTAATATCAACATTTAGTGGCTATGCAATTTCTCGTCTTCGTAAAAAAAGAACCAAGCTGCTGTTAATTTTAGCAATGTATTTTACCCAAATGATACCTACATATATGGTTATGGTGCCATTATTTACAATGTTTGCTAGTATTGGTAAGACAGATAATCTTTTGTCTTTATCTTTAGTATATATTAATATGATGATTGCATTTTCTACGATTATGGGAAAAAGCTTTTTTGATAGAATACCTGTTGCTTTGGAAGAAGCAGCTATGATTGATGGCTGTACCCCGGTACAGGTAATTTCTAAAGTGATTATCCCTCTGGCTTTGCCGGGCATATCAGCAATTTTTAGTTTTTCCTTTATTAATATCTGGAATGAACTTTTTCTGGCGGTAATGCTCTTAAGTTCTGAAAGCAAAATGACTATTCCTGTAGCGCTAAATTCTTTTATTTCTAAAGCTGGGATTAGCTGGGGGGTATTAAGTGCAGGCATTGTGGTGGCTTTATTGCCTACAATAATTGTTTTTGCTTTTGCTCAGAGATATATCATTATGGGTTTAACGGAAGGAGCGGTAAAGGAATAAGCTTTTAATTTGTTTAAGAGAGTGTAAACAATACCCAAATACCATAGAACAAGAGGCGACATAATAGTATGGAAACCAAGAATTACAAAGTAACAGAAATATTACATCATTTAGGAGAAGAAGATTTACCTTTTGGGGCAGTAAATCCTCCCATCTTTCAAACTTCTATTTTTTCCTTTAAAACTTTTGCTGATTTTAAAAAGGCTATGCAAGATGAGACAAGTCATTATATTTACAGTAGAGGAAACAATCCTACTGTTAACTTAGTAGAAGAAAAGATAGCTGAGTTAGAACATGGAGAAAAAGCCAAGTTAGTTAGCTCAGGAGTAGCAGCTATTGCCGGAAGCATGATGGCTTTTTTAGAGTCTGGAGACCATGTTATCTCGGTTAGAGATGTATACAGCTGGACTAAAACTCTACTGGATAGATATCTTAAGAGGTTCAATGTTACTCATACCTACGTAGAAGGAACAGATCCTGAAGAAATAGAAAGAAATATCAATGAGAACACCAAAATCATCTATTTAGAGAGTCCTACTACTTTTTCTTTTAAAATCCAGGACCTTAAGCGTATAGCTGAGATAGCAAAAAAGCATGGAATTAAGACAATTATAGATAATAGTTGGGCTACTCCTATATTCCAAAATCCTCTTGACTATGGCATAGACTTAGTTGTCCATTCTGTTTCTAAATATTTAGGAGGACACAGTGATGTAGTAGCCGGAGCTATTGTGGGTAGTAAAGAAGATATTACCCATATCTTTACTACTGAGTTTCAAAATATTGGTACAGTTCCCGACCCTTTTATGGCCTGGTTAGTTTTAAGGGGTTTGAGAACCCTTCATATTAGAATGCCCATTCACTATGAAAACACCCTTAAAGTTATAGATTTTCTGAAAAATGAAGAGAAGATTACCGAAATCAATTACCCCTTCTTTGAAAGAAATCCTCAATATGAGTTAGCACAAGAAGAAATGCGAGGTGGTTCAGGGCTATTTTCTTTTAAAATAAAGACTACCTCCGAAGATGACATAGCTAAATTTACTGATAGTTTAAAGTTCTTTAAATTAGCAGTGAGCTGGGGTGGTTATGAAAGCCTTGTGATGCCCAGTGCAGTATCTCGCTCTAGTAGTGATGATAAAGATAAGTTATCACTGGTGAGAGTTCATATTGGGTTGGAAGAGCCTGACCTATTGATTGATGACTTAAAGGAAGCACTATTGCAGATTAGTTAGGAATAAATTGTGACATTGTGTTTTGAGTATAAGCGAACACGCTTTATTCTTTCTCATCTCTTTTGCCTTTATAGTTTAAGTCGTAGGTTGTCCGCTCTTTATGATAATGAGAGGGAAAATACCGCAAGATATAGCAATTACAATAGGTTTGGTAAGTATTGTAATATTAAAATTTTTTGACTTTCTTTGACTAAACTCTTGACAAATTGACTTTCTCTGATTATAATAAGGGCGAAAAATAAAAGAAGGGAGGGAAAGAGAATGGCGAGAAGATTACTTCCAGCTCGTAGAGAAGAAAGAAGAGTAAGTCCAGCGAGACGATTATGGGATTTGTTCGATTTGCGCACTGATTTGGACGAGATTTTTGATGAGTTAATGGAGTCTCCTTTATTCACGGCACCTAGTCTGGTTGCTGGTTTTCCTCCAGTAGATATAGCAGAAACTGAAAATGAAGTAGTAGCTAAGGTAGAAATTCCAGGAGTAGATCCTAAGGACTTAGAAGTAAATGTTACCGAGGATACCTTGACCATCAAAGGTGAAGTGAAGGATGAATGGGAAGAAAAAGACGTAGGTTATTATGCTCGAGAACGCTATTATGGAACTTTTGAACGGGTTTTACCTTTACCTGCTAAGGTGAAACAAGACGCGGTAAAGGCTCAATACAAAGATGGTATTTTGAATATTACTCTTCCCAAGGTAGAACCTAGCAAACCTAAAGCGAAAAAGGTAGAAATAGAAGTCAATAAATAAAAAAGCCCGGAGTTTGCTCCGGGCTTTTTTATTTATAATGTCTTTTCTCTTGGGGATAGTTCATCGCTATGTCAGTTCCCCCTTAGTCTTTTTTTCTTTTATTTTTTTGTTTTTTGTCTACGTCGTAAGCTGTCTTTACTCTTCCGCCGCAGGCTGTTCTTCTGTGGGCTGTTCCGGGCTATTTTCTTGCCAGGTTTTTGGTCTTTCTTCCAAACTCATTCCTAAAGAAGTAAAAAAAGTAGCTTGAGCTACTCGATAGTCAAATACTGCCTGGAGATAAGCGGTATCAGCTTCGTAAGTATTATTTTGTTCATCTAAAAGGTCTACAGTGGTTATCAATCCAGCATCAAATTGAGCCTGGGCGATACGCAGCTTTTCCTGAGCAATTTTAGAACTTTGAGCTTGTAAGGGAACCAATTCTTCAGCATCTTTTAGAGTAGAGTAGTTTTTACGCACTTCTAGAATTATTGAACTTTGGGTATTTTCTAAGTTTATTTGTGCTTGGGCAAGTTGCACTTTTGATTTTTGAAGGGTAAGAGGTGGAGTATAGGGATTACTATTTACTTCTACTTCTTTTTCTTTTAAAGTGACATTGTCTCGGGCTTGTTCTATTTCTAAACGATGAGCAAGAGCATACTCTAAGCTTTCTTCTAGGTTTACTTCTAAGGGTTGGAAATTCAGTTTGTCGGAAAGCTGGTAATTTTTATTTTCTCGATTTCCTATTAGTTGGTTGAATTGAAACTGAGCTAAACTAAGAGCTCTTTGTGAGTTTTGGATTTCATTTTTAGCCCGGTTTAATTCTAACTCAGTTGATAGCAAATCAATTTCTGCTACCATTCCCAGAGAATATTTGGTGCGGATATTTTGATATTGGTTTTCTGCACTTTTTAAATTATTTTGGGCTAATTCTAAGCTTTGCTCAGCTTTTAAAACATTGTAATATCCCTCTTCTACAGAAAGAGCGTGTTGAGTCAAAGTCATTTCGTAGTTTCTCTGCGCCAATTTCCAGGTGTTTTGGAGAGATAACTCCTGGATAACCGAAGGAGAAAGGAGTAGTGTGGCTTTGCCTTCTTGGAAAGTAACTTGTGCTTCTTCTAGGTTCTTTTTGGCTAACTGGGCTTCGTTACTATTTTCTAATCCTAATTTTACGGCATCCTGCAGAGAAAGAGTAACATTTTCTTGCGCTTCTCCTCTTGCAACCAATAAGAAACCTATTAAACAGATTACCAGTGCTAAACTATAAATCTTTCCTTTTGTTTTCAAATTCTCACCCCCTAAATGATATGATTAAACCCATTTTTTAAGATAAAAAAGAGGGAATTACTATCTGGTTTTCCTCTACCTGTATTGGTTCTTCCAAAGTTTGTAAAAGGTTTACAATGGCTTGCCACAGAGTGTTTTCTGCTTTTTGGTAGTTAATTTCTGCTTGCTGGTATTGTAGCTCACTCTGCAGAAGTTCCCGGTCGGTTATGAATCCCAGCTGTAGTTGTTGCTCCATAATAGTATAAGTATCCTGGGCACTTTGTTGGATAAGAGAAGTGAGGTCTCGATTGCTTTGAGCTTGAAGGAGTTGATTTACAGCTGTTTCTACCTTCAAGCTGAGGGTTTGAGGAAGCATCTCCATTTCTCTTTCTATCTGACTGATTTCTATATCTGCTGCTTTCAGCTGATTGCTGGTAACTTTTCCATCCCATATTTTCCAGCTAACTTCAAGACCTACTCCCCAGCTTTCGGGAGAAGAGAAATAGCTACTGTTACTCAGGTATGAGGAGCTTCCTCCTTGAATCTGATAAGAGAGAATTCCTTCCCGGTCAAGAGCCAACTGAGTTTGGAAATCTTCTCCTTGATATTCTCCTACTAAAGCTATTTGAGGTTGAGTGGTTTTTTGGGTTTCTTCCTTTTCTATTTCTTTCTTCTCTTTCTCTAATTGAAGAGTTTCTTTGTCTGAACTTCTTTCTTGTAGTAAAAGCGAGAGTGAAGAGTAGTCTAACTTCGAGAGAGTAGAAGGAACAGAAAGAGGAGTTAACAAGAGTAGACTATCCAGGGGGACACCCATAAGGTGATTTAAGTTTTCTCGAGCTAATTTAAGCTCTCGCTCCTTTTCCTGCAGCAGCGATTTTGCGTTTTCCAGATTTTCCTGAGCTTTTAATAAGTCAACAGAAGAAGCATTGCCTTCTTCCCATTTTCTTTTTTGGTCTTCTAAGAGAGTCTGATACAATTCTACAGTTTTTTGGGCTACACTATAATCTTTTTCCCCGTTTAGAATGTCTAAATAATAACTAATGGCTTGAGCTTTGGCTTCTTCTTCCTTTAGAAAAAGCTGGCTTTCAGCTTCCTGTAAAAGAATCTGAGCGGTTTTCTCGGTGGGAGACTCATCAAAGAGATAGATAGCATCTTCTATGGTTACTCCAAAGGAAAGTTCATTTGTATCTTCACTGTTTATTATAGGCCAGTTACCTGATAAGGTGACCTCCGGGGATAAGTTCTGAGAAGCAGAGGATGATAAATTCAACTTGGCAGTTTCTACTGCATCTTTAGCCTTTAATATCTCTGGAGAGTTAGCCAAAACCTTTTCTATCACAGAAGAAAGGTTTATGGTTTCTGTTTCGGTAGCTTGGGCTATTCCCCCGGCAGGGTAACTTAAGAGTAGAAAGAGAATTGCCAAACTTATTGCCCTGGGAAAGAAATTTTTAGGTTTTTTCATAGTTCTATCAGCTCCCCTTTTATGGTAAATCATTCGTAACGAAGGGCGGTAATGGGGTCTAATTGGCTTGCCCGACGGGCGGGGTAAATTCCAAAGAATAGACCTACTCCCACTGAAATAGAAAAAGCGATAATTATTGCCTCTACGGATATGATAGAGGGATAAGAAGAAAACTTGGAAATTACTTCTGAAATTAAGATTCCCAAAATTATTCCTATTATTCCTCCTAAGGCACTCAAAAGAGAAGACTCAATTACAAATTGGGCTAAGATATCAAAGGGCCGAGCTCCTATAGCTTTTCGCAATCCAATCTCTCGAGTACGCTCCGTAACTGATACCAGCATAATGTTCATAATACCGATACCCCCCACCAGAAGCGAAATCCCGGTGATGGCGGTTAAAAATAGAGTCATAGTTCCAGTAACCTGGTTTATGGTGTCTAAAATATCTTGTTGGTTGATAATAGAGAATTTTTCCGGGTCTTTAAGTCGATTGGTAAAAAAAGTTTCCAAAAATTCAGCTACAAAATCTAAGTCTTCTTCTGTTTCCGTTTGGACGGTTATACTCTGCACGTATTCACTACCGGTTAACCTTTTTTGCATGGTGGTTATGGGAATGAATACTTGTTCTCCTAAGTCTTGAAAACCACTACTTTTTTCTTCCATTATCCCGACCACTGTAGCTGTCATTCTTCCCACCCGGATTGTCTTTCCTAAAGCTTCCTCAGGAGAAGCAAAAAGGTCTTGAGCTACTGTTTTTCCTAATACCACTACTCTTTCCGCATTGTCTAATTCTTTTTGATCAAAAAAACGTCCTATATCTACATTAAAATTTCGGACTTCAGGATATTGGGGAGTAGTGCCTACTACTCTGGTGCTGATACTTTCTCTGCCATAAGTTACGGTAAAAACCGTAGTGTTTTCCGCTATTATATTTTTGATTCCGGGAAGGTTAAAATCCCGTAGCTGCAAGTAATACTCCCATTTAAGTATATTGCTTCCTCCTCGAGAAAATACTGGCATGCCAGGTACCCCCCGGCTTCTCCCGGGAATAACAGTAACTTGGTTAGAACCTAAGCTTCCAATCTGGCCTACTATTTCTTCGGTTGTCCCTTCTCCTAAACTGGTCATAGCTACTACAGCAGCTACCCCGATAATAATCCCTAACATGGTGAGAAAGGAGCGAAGTTTATTGGATAAGATACTGGCAATAGCACTGTGTAAAGTTTCAGACAGGTTCAACTATTTCTTCCTCCTCTGTTAATTCTTTTAGAACAGCTAAAGCTTCCAGAGGTTGTTCTACAGTTTCGTTATCCACTAATTGTCCATCTCTGAAGTGGAGAATTCGGCGAGCATGAGAGGCGATATCCCGCTCATGAGTGACTAAAATTATAGTTTTCCCTTCTCGATTTAGTTCTTGGAGAATATGCATTATTTCTTCACTCGAGTGAGTATCCAGATTTCCGGTAGGCTCGTCAGCAAGGATGATGGAAGGGTTATTAACTAAAGCTCGAGCGATAGCTACTCGTTGTTGTTGGCCTCCAGAGAGTTGATTGGGATAGTGATGAATTCGCTCTCCCAGCCCTACTGCTTCCAAGGATTTAATAGCTTTTTCTCTTCTT
>JAGPEW010000025.1 GCA_018056825.1 Candidatus Sordicultor aquaticus | reverse complement strand
TATTTTTACCCACTAGTACTGAATTTTCTTATCTTAACTCTACCATAGTAAAAGAGATTGCTTCTTTTGGTGGCTGTATCCGGGGGTTAGTCCCTCCTGTAGTAGAAAAGAGACTGAGAGATAAATTTAGCAAGAAACGTGCTGGGGGGAATTCTTTCTGAATAAGATATTCCCTTTTTGGACTAAGATTTTTGGTAGTGGGGTAATAAAAGAGATTTTAATATTATAAAAAGGGGTAGATAGAATGGATATATTGAATAAGATTAGGGAAAGAGCCAAAGCACTGAAGAAAAAAGTTGCTTTACCTGAAAGCCAAGATGAGCGAGTTTTGAAAGCAGCAGAAATAGCCCAAAAAGAAGAAGTAGCTTCTGTAGTTCTTGTAGGAGAAGAAGAAAAAATTGCTAAGAAAGCACAGGAACTCAATCTTGACCTTTCAGGGGTAGAGATAGTCAACCACTTAAAGGATGAGAAAAGGGAATTTTATATCGAGGACCTTTACCAATTGAGGAAGAACAAAGGTCTTTCCCGGGAGGGAGCAGAAGACTTACTGAAAAGTTCTATGTACTATGCCTGTATGATGTTGCGGGAAGGTAGAGTAGATGGGGTAGTAGGAGGAGCAGTTCTGTCCAGTCCTGATGTTATAAGACCAGCTCTGCAGATTATTAAAGCGGCACCGGGAATTAAACTAGCTTCCAGTTGCTTTTTGATAGTGGTTCCCGATTGCCCTTACGGGGAAAATGGTGCTTTTCTGTATGCTGATTCAGGGTTAAACCCCAACCCCAATGCTGAGGAATTAGCTCATATTGCCATTACTACTGCTCGCACAGCTACTTTTCTTTTGAATGCTGAGCCTCGAGTGGCTATGCTTTCTTTTTCTACCAAAGGGAGTGCCAAGCATGAGCTAGTGGACAAAGTTATAGAAGCAACCAATATTGCTCACTCTCTGAATCCTCAATTGCTTTTAGATGGGGAGTTACAGGGCGATGCAGCTTTGGTTCCTGAGGTGGCCAGAAAAAAAGCGCCGGGAAGCCCGGTGGCAGGGAGAGCTAATGTTTTAATTTTCCCTGACCTGGATGCTGGAAATATTTCTTACAAACTAACCGAGCGCTTAGCTAAAGCTACGGCCATTGGTCCTATTTTGCAGGGTCTGGCTAAACCAGTCAATGACCTTTCTCGGGGAGCTAAGGCAGAAGACATAGTAGACCAGATAGCTGTTACTGTATTGCAAACTCAATTTTAATTTTAGGAGGATAGAAAATTGAATATACTGGTGGTCAATTGTGGAAGCTCGACGATTAAATATCAACTGTTTAGCATGGAAGAGGAAGATAGCTACCAGGTATTAGCAAAAGGTATAGTAGAGAGAATTGGGACATCAGGTTCTCGATTAGAGCACAAAAATAATAGTCAAAGTTTTGTAGAAGAAAGAGAAGTTTCTAACCATCGGGTAGCTATGCAGTGGGTAATGGAAGTTTTAACCCGGGAACAAACTCAGACTAATAGAATTGAAGCCATAGGTCATCGGGTGGTGCATGGAGGAGAAAAACTCACTGGTTCAGTGTTAATTGATGATGAAGTTTTAAAGATTATCAAGGAATGTGCTGAATTGAGCCCCTTACACAACCCTGCCAATATTTTAGGAATAGAAGCCTGCCAGGAATTGATGCCCGATGTGCCCCAGGTAGCAGTTTTTGATACCGCTTTTCATGGCACTATGCCTGAGTATGCTTATATTTATGCTATTCCTTATGAGTATTATGAAAAATACCGGGTCAGAAGATACGGTTTTCACGGAACTTCTCATCGATATGTGTCCGAGAGAGCAGCTAAAATGTTAGGAAAAGACCTTCGCGATTTAAAATTAATTACCTGCCATATGGGTAGCGGAGTAAGTTTTGCGGCCATAAAAGGAGGTAAATCTATAGATACTTCTATGGGACTTACTCCCTTAGAAGGGCTGGTAATGGGAACGCGCTCGGGAGACTTAGACCCGGCTATACCTCTGTTTTTAATGAGAAAAGAAAACCTATCGGCTGAAGAGATGGATGAGATATTGAATAAAAAAAGTGGAGTGCTGGGTGTTTCAGGGATTAGTAGCGATACTCGAGATATTGAAGATGCTGCTCCTTTTAATCATCGGGCTCAACTAGCTTTAGATTTAATAGCTTATCGGGCTAAAAAATATATCGGTTCTTATTACGCTATTTTAGGAGGGTTGGATGGTTTAGTTTTTACCGCCGGTATAGGGGAGAATTCCTCTTATATTAGAAAATCAGTTTGTCAGGGATTAGAGCATTTGGGAATATTTATAGATGATGAGCGGAATAAAGTGAGGAGGAAAGAGGCTTTTATAAGTAGTGACCAGTCCCGGGTATCGGTAATGGTTATCCCTACTAATGAAGAGCTGGTAATTGCTCGAGATACCTGGGTTCTGGCAAGAGAAAGAGGTGAGAGTGATGCGGCTTTACATCGGGGAAGTGAAGAAAAGTGTAGGAAGGACTTTCCAGGACATTGAAGAAGAAAATTTTCCTTCTTTGATCTGGGAAGGAGAAAAACTGCCTTTTGCTCAACCAGTAAAAGTGGACGCACTTCTTACCAACTGTGGAGGCGAAATTCTAGTAAAAGGTGTAGTAGATACTACTTTAGTGATGCCCTGTTCTCGCTGCTTGGAGCCTTCGTTACAGAAGATAAAGGCAGTTTTTTACTTGGAATACCGAAATTTAAATCGTATTCACCGTCCCTCTGATATAGAAGCGGAAGCCAGCGACGCTGATGAAGTAGGATATTTTTGGGAGGAAGATAATTACATAGAAATCACGCGAGAAATAGAAGAAGTTATTCTTATAAATTTACCCATGAAACCTTTATGTTCTCCTGATTGTCGAGGGATATGTCCTGTTTGTGGAGCAAATCGGAATAGGGAAAAGTGTTTCTGTGAAGAAGCTACAGACCCTCGATTGGCAGTTCTAAAAGATTGGCCAAAAGAAAACTTATAGTTTCAGGATAGACCCTTATGCTGCTTCGGGACACCAGATGACAATGGAAATGGAATTCAATATAATAAATCTTAGAGAAACAATAATGGTCTATCCTTTCAGCTTTTCGTTTTTTAAGTCTTCGCCTTTTATTTTTAGTTTTTATCTGTCGGGGGTTGATAAGGGGGGCGAAGCCCCACTGAGGAAAGTGCTTTTTCTTCCTCAGTTAGTCTTTGTTCTTTTCTTTGTTTTTTATCTTTCGGGGGTTGATAAGGGGGGCTTACCCCCTTATTGCTATTTACAGGATAGACGCTCATGCTGCTTCGCAGCAGCAGATGACAATGAAAATGGAATTCAATATAATAAATCTTAGAGAAACAATAAAGGGGAATGTTTACAACATAACCTCCAAAGGTAAGAATTCTATTTTTATTTGCAATAGGGAAGAAAGTATTCTATACTATCTTCCATTCATAATGGAAAGCAAGAGAGGAGGTATTATAAGATATGGCTAATTTAACTAATAAAACTTCTCGCTGTCGACGTAATAAAAGAAGAACTCATTGGGTAATAAGGGCTCCTCAACTGGTAGATTGTCCTCATTGTCACCAACCAAAACTGCCTCATCGGGTTTGTCCAGCTTGTGGTTACTATAAAGGGAAACAAGTGGTGAAGGTAGAAGAATAAAAGAGGCGAAATATGAGGATTGCTGTGGATGGGTGGGGAGGAGACTTTGCTCCTGAGGAAATAATAAAAGGCGTGCGGGAAGCTTATTCTCCTGATTATACTTTAGTGGTAGTAGGTCCCCGGCCAGAGCTTCTTTCTCTCTATTCTCAAATGGGAATGGACGAGGAGTGTTTTCCCATTGAGAATGCTTCCCAGGTAGTGGGTATGGGAGAGTCGCCTACTGAAGCTCTTAAGAAAAAACCTGACTCAACTATAGCGAAAGGCATTGATTTGTTGGCTCAGGGGAAAATAGATGCCTTTATATCAGCGGGAAATAGTGGAGCAGTTATGGCTGCTGCCTGGGTGAAGTTAAAAAGAATTTCTCAGATAGAGCGGCCAGCTATTACTGCTCTTATACCTAATTCTAACTCTTGTACTGTTCTTTTAGATGTGGGGGCCAACGTGGATTGTAAACCCAAACATCTTCTTCATTTCGCAGTTATGGGAGCTGAGTATGCTAAGATAGTTTTGAATCTTCCTCACCCCCGGGTGGGGTTATTGAACGTTGGAGAAGAAGAAGGCAAGGGCAACGAGCTGGTAAAATCTACTTATCAGTTGTTTCGCTCTCAGAGTGATTTTCTCCATTTTGATTTTGCTGGTAATGTGGAAGGCCACAATATAGTAGATGGAAAAGTGGATGTAGTGGTCTGTGATGGTTTTACTGGCAATGCTCTTTTGAAATTTGGAGAAGGTTTAATCGCTTTTATTTCCTCCCATCTTCCTCAAAAGATGGGCAATCCTCAAGAAGAAGAAAAATTAAAAGAATTCTGGCGTAAATTAGATAGAAGCGAATATGGAGGAGCGCCTCTTTTAGGAGTAGAAGGAGTATGCCTCGTCTGCCATGGTAGCTCTAGAGCAAAGGATATAAAAAGCGCCATTAAAGGAGCTAAAGAGTTGATAGAAAAAGGGATAGTGAATAAAATTCGAGAACGTCTTTCCCAGCTTAATTTGAAAAGTTAGAGGTGGATTATGCGAGGAAGAGTCACAGAAATATTAGGTATCAAGTATCCTATTCTCCAAGGAGGAATGGCCTGGGTGTCCACTGCGCCTTTGGTAGCAGCGGTTTCGGAAGCTGGGGGCTTAGGTATCATTGGGGGAGGGGGAATGACTGGGGAAGGTTTGCGAGAGGAGATTCGAAGGACTAAATCCCTTACTCATAAGCCTTTTGGAGTAAACTTGATGCTTTTATCGGCTTATGTAAAAGAGCAAATCGAAGTGGTGAAAGAAGAAAAAGTGCCAGTGGTTACTACGGGAGCAGGAAATCCGGGAGAGTTAATTGAAGACTTTGCCTGCCAAGGTATTTTGACTATTCCTGTAGTAGCGTCTGTAGCTTTAGCTAAAAGATTGTTGCGTCGGGGAATAAAATTAATTATTGCTGAAGGAATGGAATCGGGTGGTCATGTTGGAGAGATAACCACGATGTGTTTAGTTCCTCAAATAGTGGATGCGGTTAGTCCACTTCCTGTGATTGCTGCGGGGGGAATAGCTGACGGAAGAGGTATGGCAGCCTGCTTTGCCTTAGGAGCGGAGGGGGTGCAGATGGGTACTCGCTTTGTCTGCACCGAAGAGTGCGAAGTTCATCCTCTTTATAAAGAGGCAATTGTAAAAGCGCAAGACCGCTCTACTGTGGTTACTGGCACTACTACTGGCCATCCAGTGCGTTGTCTGCGCAATCGCCTGACACGCCAATTTGAGGAGCTGGAGTCTCGAAAAGCTCCTCTTGAGGAAATAGAAGCTTTAGGTTCTGGTAGACTAAGAGAGGCAGTTTGTGGTAATGTAGAAGAAGGTTCAGTGATGTCGGGGCAGATTGCTGGTCTTATAAAAGATATCAAGCCGGTTCGGCAAGTGATCGAAGATATAATGAGAGAATTTAAAGAGACAGTAACAAAATTGCCTCAAATGGTGGAGGATTAAAGTGGGCTGGGTAGTTCTTTTCCCTGGGCAGGGGACGCAAAAAGTGGGTATGACTCAGGTGTGGTGGGAGAATTACCCCGAGGAAACTGAAAAAATTTTAGGGAAAGCTAGTGAGATTTGTGGAGTAGATTTATTGCGGTTAACCTTAGAAGGACCAGAAGAAGAGCTAAGCCTTACTTTTAATGCTCAGCCGGCTATTTTAGCTACCAGTTTGCTCATCTGGCAGATTTGGCAGAGAGAGTTTTCTTTGCCCGTAGAGGCAGTGGCAGGGCACAGCTTGGGGGAATATTCTGCCCTTTGTGCCGCAGGAAGCATAAACTTGGAAGAGGCAGTTTTTTTGGTGCGGAAAAGAGGAGAATTTATGCAGGAAGCTGTCCCTCCGGGAGAAGGAGCAATGGTGGCAGTTTTAGGATTACCCCAAGAAAAAGTGGAGAAAGTGGTGAAAGAGTTCTCTTTACCAGGGAAAGTGGAGATAGCTAATATTAACTCTTCTTCAGAAATAGTCCTTTCTCTTTCTCGCTCCCTTTTGCCTCCAGTTATAGATAGGCTTAAAAAGGAAGGGAGTAAGAAAGTAGTAGAATTGAAAGTGAGTGCTCCTTTCCATTCCAGTTTTATGAAAGAAGCAGCAGATAAATTTGCTTCCTTGGTTAAGGGAATAGAATTTAAGCCCCCTCGTTACCGTTATGTGAGTAATGTGAATGCTCAGTATGTTTCCCAACCAGAAGAGATTAAAAGTCTGCTGATTAAGCAAATGTTTTCTCCGGTGAGGTGGAAGGAAGTTATGGATACTCTTTATCGTAACCAATCTCACCAGGTCTGGGAAATGGGTCCAGGGACAGTGTTAAGCAAACTTTTTTCTCGAGAATATCCTGATGTGGAAGTGAAAAATGTAAGCTCCTGGAACTGGGGAGGGAAAGATAGGGAGGAAGAAGACAGATGAACCTGAAAAACCAAGTGGCTATGATAACCGGAGGAAGACGAGGCATCGGCTTTACTATCGCTCAAGTTTTAGGCCAAAATGGTGCTCGGGTAGCTATAAATGATGTGGCTTCTCAAGAAGAAATAGGAGAAACGGTAGAAGAATTAAACAGGCAGGGGATAGAGGCTCGAGGATACGTAGCTGATGTTACCAAAAAGGATGAAATTAAAAGCGCTGTAGAAGATATAATAAATAGTTGGGGACAGATTGATATATTGGTGAATAATGCCGGAATTACAAGAGATGCGCTTTTAGTGAGGATGAAAGATGAAGACTGGAGAGCAGTACTCGAGGTGGGAGTGCAAGGGACTTACTATTGCACTAAAGAAGTTTTGCGATATATGATGAAAAAGAGATACGGAAGGATAGTAAACATTTCTTCAGTAGTGGGAGTAATGGGTAACGCGGGCCAAACTAATTATGCTACTGCGAAAGCAGCTATTTTAGGCTTTACCAAATCTTTAGCCCGGGAAGTAGCCCCTTTGGGCATAACAGTTAATGCTGTAGCTCCCGGTTTTATAAATACGGAAATGACTAAGAAATTGCCGGAGCAAGTGAGAGAAAACTGGCTTCAACAGGTGCCAGTCCATCGCTGGGGAGAACCAGAAGAAGTAGCTCGAGCAGTTGTCTTTTTGGCTTCTCCAGATTCTGGATACATTACGGGTCAAACCATCCACGTTAATGGTGGATTGGTAATGATTTAAAACTACTTCAGGTAGGAGGTGTAACTATGGATGTTTTTTCTAAAGTCAAGGAAATAGTAGTAGACCAACTAGGAGTAGACGAGGAGGATGTAACTCCCGATGCTTCTTTTATCGACGATTTAGGAGCTGATTCTCTGGATATTGTGGAGCTAATTATGGCTTTTGAAGAGGAATTTGACATTGAAATACCGGATGAAGATGCGGAAAAAATAACTACAGTAGGAGAAGCAATAGAATACATCGAATCTAAAGTAGGATAGTTTTTTCGTGTTTGGTTCAGATGTTGATTTTTCAGTGCTGGAACAAAGAATTCGTTACGTCTTTAAAAACCAAGAATTATTAAAAACTGCTTTACGTCATAAATCAGCACTGGAAGGTAAAGATGGCGAGTGCAACGATAAGCTAGAATGGTTGGGAGATGCGGTAGTCGGTCTTTTTGTTGCCGACTACCTCTTTCATTATTACGATAAACCCCGGAGCTGGTTATCTTTAACTAAATCTAAGTGGGTAAGTGAAGAGAGTTTGGCTTGTTTAGCTCGAAAAATTGAGCTGGCTAAGTTTATCGAATTGGGTAAAGGAGAAGAAAGAAATGGAGGACGGGAGAAAGATTCTATCTTGGCTAGCTCTTTAGAAGCACTGACCGGGGCAATTTTTGTTGATTCTTCTTCTTACGAAGAAACCAAAAAAGTTTTGAAGATAATTTTCTGTGAAGTGGGAGATATTGATTCTCTCAATCTCTCAGTAAATTATAAAGGGTTGCTCCAGCGATGGTGTTTGCAATATTACGGTTGTCTTCCTCATTATGAAATTTTAAGCTCAGAAAAAGAAGATTATTATCGGGTAGAAGTAAGAATTGGAGAAAATAGTATAGCCTGGGGGGAAGGTAAGAATAAGAAAAGAGCAGAACAGGAAGCGGCTAAAAGAGCTTTAGAAGTCTTAAGTAGTGACCTACCTCTACCTCCCTTTAAGAGTCAATAATGTATGTCAAGACAATAATTATTCAAGGTTTTAAATCTTTTGCTCATCTTACCACCATCGAGCTTTCTCCAGGGTTAAATGCCGTGGTAGGCCCTAACGGCTCAGGTAAAAGTAACCTCATTGATGCTTTGCGCTGGGTATGGGGAGATAAGACCCGAGAACTTAGGGTTACTCAAAACCGGCAAGTTATATTTCATGGGTCCAAGACTGTTAAACCTCTGGGAATGGCTGATATTGAAGTGTGGTGGGA
>JAGPEW010000024.1 GCA_018056825.1 Candidatus Sordicultor aquaticus | reverse complement strand
GTTCTTCCCCAAGAATGAGTAACCCCCTTTTTTAAGGAAACTTCATCCACTATTACTTCTAATTCCTGACCTACTAAAGAATTATGAAACTCTAGCATTACTTTTTCTTGCACTTCCATTAACATCTGATAACGCTCCTTCTTCACTTTCTCCTCCACTTTAGGGTAAAGCAAAGCTGAAGGCGCATCGGGTGATTCAGAATAAATAAAAGCTCCCATTCGCTCAAAGCGAAAATCTTCTACAAAATCGATTAAGCGTTGAAAAGCTTTCTCATCTTCCCCTGGGAATCCTACTAAAAAAGTAGTCCGTAGAAATATACTAGGGACATTTTCTCTCAAGTTTTCCAGTTTCTCTCTTATCTCTTCTATTGAAGAAGGACGTCTCATATTCTGCAAAACCGTAGAGTCGACATGTTGAAGAGGGATGTCCAGATATTTTACCAGGTGAGAAGATTCTCTCACTGTCCTCACGAACTCGCTATCCAAGCCCTCAGGAGAAAAATACAGTAATCTTAACCATACCCCGGGGGGTAAAATCTCATCTAATCGGCGAAGGAGAGATGACAACATCCTTCGGTGGTAGAGATCTAAGCCATAAGAAGATAAATCCTGAGCTACCAGGATTATTTCTTTCACTCCCTGAGATACTAAATTAAGAGCTTCTTTTTCTATCGATTCCATTGTCCTACTGCGCAAGGGACCTCGAATAGAAGGTATCAAACAGAAACTGCAGTGATGATTACAACCTTCGGCTATTTTGAGATAGGCATAATGGGAAGGAGTAGAAAGAACTCTCTCGGTTTCATGGTGGTAGAGAAACGGCGGGGAATCTAAAAAATATTTCCCTAAGAATTTACCTTCTATAATATCAACAATGAAAGGGAAATCGTTTACTCCCACCCAGTAATCCACCGCAGGATAAACAAAGCTCTTTTCTTTCCCCCAGCGCTGGGCATAACAACCCATAACCACTAATTTTTGGAAAGGATGATTTTCTTTAAGAGAAGATAGTTTCTCAATCCAGGATTCAGTTTCCCGACAAGCTTCTTCGATAAAAGCACAAGTATTGAGGATTAATATTTCTGCTTCTTCTGGGGAAGAAAAAAAATTATACCCTCGAGATAGTAATTTGCCTAAAACTACTTCCGTATCCACTAAATTTTTATCACAACCCAAACTCACCAAAGCAATTTTTTTCACGGTTCAAATACCTGACGCGACTCTTCCTCTTTTTCACTGAGATAACCCCATTCCTCTCCATTTACCACTGCCTTAACTCCATTTCCCCCTCTTATTTCTACCTCTATGGGATAATTGCTTTTTACCACATATTCTTTATCAGGAACTAATATCCCAGAGAAAATTTCATTGCCTCCTGACCAAATTGCTGCCCAAGCCACTTTTTCTGGAAGGAGAGTAACAGTAAGAGCAAATTGAGGCTGAACTTCAGCCGAGGGAGAAGGAAGAATTTCTTGAGGTTCGATTTCGGAAACAGGAGGAGTAACTACTGCCACCTCTTCTGTAGCTGGATTATTAAAACTGAAAACAACAAAAAGGATAGCAAAAAACACAGCTAAAGACACTAAAATAGTCAAAATTCTTTTAAATATAGTAGCCCTCTCACTCCGTTTATTTTTAGCTTCCTTAAGGCGTGGCTCTTCAGTTTTTTTCCAATCTAAACTTTTCCAATCCACCGGTTTCTCTGGATAAGCCTGATTAAAAAGAGAAATCATTTCTTTCTCATCTAACCCCAGAAAACGACTATAAATCTTTAAATATCCCAAAGCATAAGCCCTTCCCGGTAACTTATCCCAATTCCCTTCTTCCAAAGCAGTAATATACCGAGAAGAAATAAGTGTAGCTGTGCTCGCTTCATCGTAAGTGAGTTTTTTTTCTTCCCTTTTTTCCCGTAAAATTTCTCCTAATTTAACTTGCTCTTCGGCCATTTTATCCCTCTCCCTTGGGAGTAATTACTTTCCGAGGTTTACTTCCCTCATAAGGACCAACAATTCCTTCTCTTTCCATTTGTTCAATCAGACGAGCTGCTCGGTTAAAACCTACTCTCAACCTTCTCTGCAAAAGAGAAGTAGAGGCTTTGCCACTTTCTATCACCACTCTAACTGCTTCCTGATAAAGCTCGTCTTCTTCCTCTCCTTCCCCCTCTCCTCTTTCTTCTCGAGGAACATATTCTAAAGGATAATAAATCTCTCCTTTTTGAGAAAGCCAATACTCTACCAATTTTTTAGTTTCTGAAGTAGTAACCAAAGCTCCTTGCCCTCGGATGGGTTTCCCCGCCCCTAAAGGAGCAAAAAGCAGGTCTCCATTACCTAAGAGTTTTTCTGCTCCCGGACTATCTAAAATAGTACGAGAATCCACCTGAGAAGAAACAGCAAAAGCCAAGCGAGAAGGAAAGTTAGCTTTAATTAAACCGGTAATAACATCTACTGAAGGCCTCTGAGTAGCTACCACAAGATGCATTCCCACCGCCCGAGCTATCTGTGCTATCCGACACAGAGAGCTTTCTACTTCCGAAGGAGCAGTCATCATCAAATCGGCTAACTCA
Source organism: Candidatus Sordicultor aquaticus (assembly GCA_018056825.1). GTDB lineage: Bacteria > Atribacterota > Atribacteria > Atribacterales > Caldatribacteriaceae > Sordicultor > Sordicultor aquaticus. The sequence goes on along the minus strand of JAGPEW010000024.1, from coordinate 5,984 downwards.
TCTATAACTATAACTACATAGGGGAGTTTTTCTTCTTCTAATACCATCTGGTTATATTCTTCTATATTGCGAGCCGAAATCTCAGAAAGCATTTCATAGCGGTTATCCATCTCCCGACACAGCCATTTAAGAAATCTCACCACCCATCGAGTATCAGAAATCACTGGAGCACAAAGGTGTGGAAGACCAGAATAGAGAGAAAGCTCCACTCTTTTGGGGTCTACAAGCCCAATCCTCAAATCGTTAGGAGTAGTCCGATAGAGAAAGCTGGTCAAAATGGAGTTTATGCACACGCTTTTTCCTGAACCGGTAGCTCCGGCGATTAAAAGATGTGGTGCCTCTCTTAAATCCCAAACCAAAGGTTTACCACTCACATCTCTACCTAAGGCAATGGTCAAAGGAGACTCGCTCTTTTGAAATTCTTCACTTTCAATCAAATCTCGCAAGGAAACAATCTCTTTATGACGATTGGGAACTTCAATCCCTACCGCCGACCTTCCAGGAATAGGCGCTTCAATTCTCACTGCTGCAACGGCGAAAGCCAGAGCTAAATCGTTAGAAAGACTGGTAATCTTTTGCACTTTAATTCCCGGAGCAGGTTGAAACTCAAAACGAGTTATGGTGGGACCTACCTGTACGTCTATCACTTTCCCCAGCACATTAAACTCAGCCAAAGTCTGCTCCAATTTATCTATTTCTTCCATTATTTCTTTTTTAGTTTTCTCTCCCCCTCGAGAAGGATAGACTTTTAAAAGCTGAGGAGAAGGAAGTACCCAGGTAGTGTTTTTTTTCTTCCCTTTCTTAGGAGAAGAAACTTTTGCTTTATTTTGATTTTCTGGTGTAGTCGCTAATTCTAAAGGAGCAAAAATCTCATCTAAAACTTCTTCTGAGTAAGAAGAAGTAGTTTCTTTTCTCTCTCTTTTTTTTACTCGGGGAGAAACTTTTAACGGAGGAGCCTCCCTCTCTGGTATCTCTTTTTTACTGAAAAAGAGCTCCCCTGCTTTCCTGTTTAGGAAGCGCCAGCCCTGAGAAAGCTGGCGAAGGAGTTTTCCCTCTCCTCCCAAATAGACAGCTAAAAAAGCTACAAAAAAGAGCGTGAGAAGGCTGCCAGTCTCCCCAAGATAATAAACCAAATGATGATAGATAAAAACTCCTACTATCCCAGAAAAAGCACCATCAGGAAAAGAAAATCCCACTTTTTCTGCTGCTCGCTGGCTTAAGGTGAGGAAAATAACTATCCATAGGGAAAAGCTAATTATCCGGCCCAGAATCCGAAACTTCCGAGGGGGTTGAAAATGATAAACCTCGTAGGCTAGATAACCCAAAAAAAAGGGCAAGATATAAGCTCCTACACCCAAAATACGGAAAAGGTAGAATCCAATTAACTCCCCTAATTTTCCTACATCAAAAGAAAAAACAATAAGCAAGCTATATATGGCAAAAAAACTCAGGAAGCAAACTGCTAAAACTTTCTTATTCACTTCGCCTAACTCCAAAGGGATGTTTACCTTTCTCTGGACCGAGGCCTCGACTCTCTACTCCGATTATTTTTACTTGAATTATCACTTTCTCCCATTGCTTCTTTATGGCTAAGGGCAATACGTCCCATAGAGTCTATTCCCGTAACTTTAACCAGTATGTCATCTCCTACTTTAACAAAGTCTTCTACTTTTTTTCCTCTCTCCGAGGAAAATTGAGAAATATGACATAAACCCTCTCTTCCTGGAAATATCTCCACGAAAGCCCCAAAATCAGTTACTCGGGTAACTCGACCCAGATACACTTGACCGACTTCTACGTCTTGAACAATGCTCTTAATCATGTTGATGGCTTTATTTCTACCTTCCTCAGTACGAGAGAAAACTATCACTTTACCTTCATCTTTAATATCAATAGTAGCTCCTGATTCTTCCACAATTTTCTTGATCACTTTTCCTCCCGGACCAATTAAAGCACCAATACGGTCAGGGTTAATATCCAAGATGTCTATTCGAGGAGCATAAGGAGATACAGAACTTCGGGGACGGTCCAGCACCCCATTCATAATATCCAAAATATATAACCGGCCTTCTTTAGCTTCTTGTAGAGCTTGTCCTAGTATTTCCCAGCTCAATCCTCTATTTTTTACATCCAGCTGAATAGCAGTTATCCCATTTTTACTTCCTGCTACCTTAAAATCCATTTCTCCATAATGGTCTTCTGAGCCCAATATATCTCGCAAGAGAAGATATTTTTCATCCGATCTAACTAGACCAATGGATAAACCAGCACAAGCAGAGCGAACGGGAACTCCTGCATCCATAAGGGATAAGCTTCCTCCACAAACCGTAGCCATAGAAGAGGAACCGTTAGATTCTAAAATCTCTGATACCACCCTTATGGTGTAAGGGAACTCCTCTTCAGGAGGAATAAAACACTCCAGAGCTCTTTCAGCTAAAGCTCCATGTCCAATTTCTCTTCTTCCCGGACCCCGCATAGGACGAACTTCTCCCGTGCTATAAGGGGGAAAATTATAGTGCAACATGAATCTTTTGGCTTCTTCCTCTTGAAGAGCATCTACTTTTTGTTCTTCACTAGAAGAACCTAAAGTAGTAATAACTAGAGCTTGAGTTTGACCTCGAGTAAAAAGACTAGAACCATGAGTACGGGGTAGAAATCCTACTTCACAGCTTATAGGTCTTATTTCCTTAGGAGTTCGGCCATCTTGCCTTTTCTCACTTTTTAAAATCAACTCTTTAATTTCTTCTCTCATGATGCGTTCCCAAGCTACAGTAAAAAGAGACACGTTTTCAAACTTTTCTGCTGCCTCTTCCTGAGCTTTTTTCATGAGGAGCCCTACTTCTTTTTCTCGTTCAGTTTTCTCCGGGATAGTGATTACCTCTCGAACGGAAACACGGTAATTGTCCTCCAGCCAAGAAGAAAAGTCATTAAAACAGGGAGGAATAATTATTTCTCTTTTAGTTTTTCCTATTTGAGAAATGATATCTTCCTGGGCTTTAATTACTTTAGCTATTTCTTGATAGCCAAGCATCATAGCTTGAGCTACCTGTGCTTCTTGCACTTCTTGTGCCCCGGCTTCAATCATAGTAATTCCCTCCGGGGAACCAGCTATTATCATATCCAACTTACTGGAAGATAACTCTTCTAAGTTGGGATTAACCACCAGCTCGTCTCCCACCAAACCCATACGACAGGCAGCTAAGGGACCATCAAAGGGAACATCTGAAATCCCTAAAGCTAAGGAAGCACCTAAAATGGATATAGTATCAGGAGGATGGGTTTCGTCCACCGAAAGAACAGTAACCACCACCTGGATATCGTTGCGGAAAAGCTCAGGAAAAAGAGGCCTGATAGAGCGGTCTACTAAACGAGCACTCAAAATAGCTCCCTGTCCTGGTCTCCCTTCTCTTTTAATAAATCCTCCCGGGATTTTACCCGCAGCATAAAAACGTTCCTCAAATTCTACCAAAAGTGGCGTAAAATCAACGTCCTCTTTAGGCTCTTCAGTCGCAGTAGCAGTTACCAATACCACAGTATCTCCGTATCTTACCGTCACTGCTCCTCCAGCTTGCTTAGCCAATTTTCCTGTTTCTATCAACAAACTCTCTTTACCAAAACTAATTTCAAATTGCTTCGTTATACTAAACAACCTCCTTCTATTTTCTCAATCCTAATTTTTCTACAACAGCATAATAACGGTCTACATGATAATTCTTAAGATAATTTAGCAGTCTCCGTCTCTGCCCTACCATCAAAAAGAGACCTCTCCGAGAATGAAAATCTTTAGAATGAGTCTTCAAATGTTCCGTGAGGTCTTTAATTCTCTCAGTAAGTATGGCAATCTGCACTTCAGGAGAGCCAGTATCTGTTTCGTGAATTTTAAACTGTTCTATAAGTTCTTTTTTTCTATCTTTAGTTAAAGCCAACTATTTTACACCTCCCATTTATACTCATTTAGTAGTTTACCACACCCTAACCACACTGTAAATATAAATTACCAACCCTTTAAAGAGTGAATCTCTTTAGAAGGAAAGGTAGAAACCTGAATAATCACAAGGCCGAATAAAAAAGCCATCGGTTCTGACAAACCTTAGCCTTCTCTTTCTCACCTTTTGAGTGAGAAACTTCAGGATGGACTTCCACCTTAAAGCTTTGAGCTTCTAATCTTTCAAACAAGAAGCTCTTTTTTCCATCCTCCGGCTTAACTCCTCAGAACCGATGGCAATAATAATATACCACCATTTTTCCATTTCGTCAATAGGGGGAGGGCTCTATGATAAATTGTGTGGGAAAAATATCTAAAAAGAAGTATGTGGCAAAGACCGGGAGAAAAGTTAGTAGTTAAAGCTTCTCTAAAAAAGAGAGAAGAAATATGTCCCTACTGTGGATCAGTAAAACTCTATAAGCATGGAAAAGATAGAACCAGAGAGATTCTCCATACTTGGAGTAGAGGAAAAAGAGTTTAATCTCTGCAGATGGAAATGTTATAGAGAATTTATAGTATCCCTCAGCACATAACAATCTTGAGTTTTTTGACTACGATTTAATTTGCTTTCAAAGCTTTAACAGTTTAAAAGATTTTGTGGGATGCTATAATCTTATCTACTTTAAATCTTCCACTAAACTTTGAGCAGTTAATTCATCGGTTATTAGTACATTAACTAATTTACCCCTCAGCGCTCCTAAAATAGGCTCCGCTTTACTTTTTCCTCCAGCTACCCCGACAACCAAAGGTATCTTTTTTAAATCTTCCAAGGCAATGGAAATCCTCCTTTTATCAGCTGAGTTATTTACCTGATTACCTTCAATATCATAAAAATTACCGCAAATATTGCCCACCGCTCCTTTTTGTAGAAGCTCTTCCCTTTCCTGGGGATAAATTTCTCCTGTATCCATAAGAGTCGAAATCGGGGAGACACCACCAATCCCTACTAAAGCCATATCTACTTTCTTAGCTAAATCCATAACCAGTTTTATCTTCTCTTCGTTTTCAATAGCCTCTTTGGCTTTGGGATCCTGAGCAAAAGCAGGAGCCAAAAGATAAACCACATCTCCATGAAAAGCTTGGGCAATCCTTCGAGCTAACTCAACTGCCATTATATCTCCCTTTAATTTGCCATATCCTCCCATAATCTGGATAACTCGTAATCCCATAACCGGATTATCTGGTAAAAAATTAGTCATTTCAAACAAGGTCCGACCATACGCTACTCCTAAAGAAAGATAAGGTTCAACTTTTTTCTTGAGATAAGAAGCGGCTAATTGAGCTACCTTTTTCACCACCAATTTTTCTTCTGAGGTAAAAACTCGAGCTATCCACACTTCTTTCAAGCCAAAACTTTCTCGGATAGTATTCTCTAATTCAGAGTCAATTTGAGAAGAACCTTCCACTCTAATTTGAACAATGCCTTCTTCTTTAGCCCTTTTTAAAATCCTCCATACTTTTTGCCGAGAAAGACCCAATATCTCCCCAATTTTATCCTGAGTAAGCTCATCATCATAATACATTCGAGCAACTTCACACATCAGCTCGTATTCATCATAACTATCGACCATTATTTATCCCCCGATTAAATTTTTCCACTTGGTAATCATTCAAACTCCAAACGTCTTCTAATTTAGTTCTTAAATCCTGATAAATTTTAAATCTCTCCTGATAGAATCGATGAGACACTAAATCGGGATAAAAAACCCGATCAACTTGAAAAGTAGTTCTATGAGCTTCTGGCAAGTTGGGGAAAATGCCAATCCCCACTCCAGCTATCAAAGCTACCCCCAAAGCTCCTAATTCTTGTGTTTTGGGTACCACTACTCTGGTAGCCAAAGCATCTGAAATTAGTTGACACCAAAAAGGACTCTTAGATCCTCCACCAGTAAGTTTCATTTCTTCAAAAGATATGGAAAAAGCTCGAAAACAATCCATAATAGAAAATGCCACTCCTTCGTATACTGCTCGCAACAGATGAGACCTAGTATGATTATAG
>JAGPEW010000023.1 GCA_018056825.1 Candidatus Sordicultor aquaticus | reverse complement strand
CTCCGGAATTAGGTAACTATGTTTGTCGGCAGTGTGATAAATGTCTACCCTGTCCTTTGGGTATCGATATTCCCGGAATTTTTCTTTTGGAAGGACAATATGACCGACAGATGCAAGATGGAGTAATTCGCGACCCTGCTCAATATGCTTTGCGAGACCGCCTCCGCTTCTGGTTGGGCAATCAGGATTACGCTCAAAAGGCTTATCAGAAATTAAATCCCCAGGCTTCAGCATGTAACCAATGTGGAGAGTGCGAACCTCGTTGTCCCTATAAAATACCCATTATTTATAAATTAAACTTAGCTCATGAGAAATTAACTGACACTCGTCCACCCAGCTATTGCCGTATATCATAACAGGCAATAATGGGGGCTTCGCCCCCCTTATAACCCCCAAAAAGCAAAACAACAAAGAAAAGAACAACAACTAACTGAGGAAGAAAAAGCACCTTCCTCAGTGGGACGAAGCCCCCTTATCAACCCCCGAAAGACGAAGGAGAAAGACAAAAACTTAAAAAAAACAAAGACCACTGAGGAAGGCTCTTTCTTCCTCAGTGGGGCGAAGCCCCCTTATCAACCCCTTTCTCATCCGTCATTCCTGAATGTTTCTGCGAGGAATCCAGATTACAGAAAAAATACCTTCTATAACTTCCAGAAACACAAAAAACCTAAAAGACTGAAGACCAAAACTATCGGGAAGAAGGGATTTCTCAAGCATAGGAGGAGAAGCATCCCTTGCTGTATAGCGATCTCCCGTTTTTTAGCTTTCGACGCAATTTACTTTTTAAGTTTTAGTAATTCAATAGGTTCCACGGGACACTTTAATTTTACAGGGAGGTTAGTAGGATAACTTAGTTACTATTTCTTCTACACCTCCCCGCAAAGTATTCATCACTGTGCAGCCTTTTTCCCCTGCTTTTAGGATTCTTTCTTTTTCTTCATAAGTTAGATTACCGATTAACTCTACTTCCATTTCTATTTTTTGCACTCGAGAAGGAGAAGAACCTAATTCTCCACTAATCCGAGAGACTATTTTTTCCAGAGGAAAATTTTTAGTTTGGGCATAAGCAAATACTGTTCCAGCGAAGCAGCTTCCTAAAGCGGCTAAAAGATATTCTACCGGCCAGTGTCCTACTTCGCTTTCTGCACCTTTACTTTTAAATAAAACCGTTTCTGTTCCTATATGAGCTTCGATTTTTCCTCTTTGAGCTATAAGCTCTACTTGAGCCATTATTTTCTACCTCCTTGCTTGGTTTTTGGGATTAAGGTTTAATATAATTATACAATGGAACTCTATTTTAAGAAGTAAATACACTTTTATATAGTGAAAAATGAAAAGGAGGCTAAATCATGGCCAAAAAGTGGTGGATGATTTTGTTGATAACTTTATCTCTTTTGCTCCTTTCTGGTTGTGCTCAAGTGGAATTAGCAGTTAAAGTGGCTGGCGATGCCACCATTCCTAGCGCTCGTATTTCAGTGATAGTGAATGATGCTACAGTTTTGAGCCAGTTGAAAAAAGTAGCGGTAGATGAATACAAGAAGCTACCCGAAGAAGAAAGAAACTTTGTAAAAATAATGACTAAAGAAGATGCCGCTCCCTATATAGTAGCCTGGGAATGGAATTTCCCTGACCAGGAAAAGGCTCAGGAATTTACTCAACGATTCTTAGGTAGTGCTGCCCACCTTTCTAAAGATGGAGACCTAGTAGTCTTGGAGGCCAGCTTAGAAGGGAAAGAGTTAGATAACCTCTTAAATCAGGGAGGAGCGTCTGCCGTAAAACCTTTTTTGAATTCCATTACTCTTTTTATCAAGGCCTACATGCCCGGAGAGATACTTAGTTATGTAGATGGAGAAGTAAAAGATAAAGTTTGGCAACAAGAGCTAAATTTGGGAGAGGTATATAAAAATAAACCTACAGTAAACATTGAGGTAATATCTCGGGATAAATGAAGAAAAAGTAGAAAAACGGAGGAAAAAGAAAGAGTACGGAGAGCCATAGAATATAGGGAAATAGATAGAGTTCCTCATCACATAGATTTTACCATACCTGCTAGGGAAAAGATGGTAGGGTATTTGCAAAGGGTTTTGATGGAGTGCACTTTGGTGACGATTGAGGATGGCAGGGAGGCCTAATTATGGGGCCTCCTCTTTGGAGAAAGTTCATTAAACCCCGAATGGCAGAAATGATTGCCTTGGCTAAGAAAAAGGATAATCGAGATATACCCTGTGAAAATATTCTGGCTATGTTAGAAGTTATTTATTACCAAGATTCTGAAGGTCTTCTTTGATTTTTTGTCCCAGCTCCCAGGGTATTAGATAAGTATCTTGGTAGCGATATTCGATTTTTTCTCCGTTCCTCACTATAGTTTCTACGGTTAAGAGTCCTTCTTCCTCCCCGCTTTTTTCTAAGGAAACAACTCGAGTTTCCCAGGTTTTGGGTAAAGAATTTTCTTTTTCTCCCCATATCTCGCATATTAAATTTTTTTCTTGAATATAGGCAAAAATGACTACTTTCTGGGTGGGAAAAGAAAATCGCAGATCTTTACTCCCATAGCTTACTGCTGCATCTCTCCCTGGAGGAACATAAGAAGTAGCTTCTGAATATCCGGAATGGGGATGACGCTCTAAGATTTGAGCTTCAGTATTTAATAAAGCGTTATACAGAGTAGAAGATACTTGGCATACTCCTCCTCCGTAGCCAGGGGATAGCTTTCCATTAACCATTACGTGAGTTTCGAGATAACCGTCCTCTTTTTCTGCTCTCCCCACTAAATTATTGAAAGAGAAAATTTCTCCTTTATCTAAGATATAACCATTGATAGAATTAGCAGCCTTTCGAATGTTATAAACTGTAGGTTCATCTTTACCCTCAAGAGAAGTTTGATAACGGGATAATAGATGTGAAACTCCTAATTTTTCGAGAATAAAGGAGGTATCAATCTCCGGCTTTATAATCTCGAAAGTAGTAAGAGTTATTTCTTCCTTTCCCTGGGATATAGCTTCTCGGAACTCTGTGAGTGCTTCTTCCTCATTGAGTTTTTTCCCTTCCCGAGAAGGAATTACTCTTTTTCCTTCTAAGCGGGAATCTTGAGGAGGGGAGTAAGCTTTTTGGGTTAAGTCATTCAAGATGCTCTTAACCTTTTCTTCGTTCCAGGAAAATAAGATGGAAACTGTTTCTCCCTTGCCTCTAAGAATAAATCTTTTCATTCCCTCTTTATTCCAGGAAATTTCTAAATCCTTTTTATTAAGGGAAATGGTTATATCATTTACTTTGAGGGTAAGAGGAGATTCCATCCACCTCTCTTCCATTATCTCTAAGAAAGGAGATAAGTCGCTTTTTTTGAGCTCGCTTAGGTCAACACCTAATAAATTGCCTTTAATTGACCGGGAGCAAGAAGAAAGAAATAAGGGCAAAAGCAATAACCCTATAACCAAGAAAACTAAGTGCCATCTACGCAACATAGTTATTTTCTAATGCTTTTTGGAATTCACGGAGTAGAAGTTTCTTCTTTCTTTTCTTCGCCAGTTGCTATTGGAGAGCCCAAAGGAGTAGCTCCGGGCTCTGGAGAAGGGCTAGCTTCGGCTATCTGCAATGATTCAGCTATACTAATTTTACTTTTCTCTCGCAATTCAGCTACTAAATGTTCGATTTTAACTCTTTTTTGCTCTTCTTTTAAAGATTTTTCTATATCTTCTTTTACTTCTTCGTATTTTTTTTCTTCTTGAGGCTTAAACTCTACTATTTGATAAATGTAGTAGTTTTCTCCTATTTTAATTACTGGGGTAATAGCTAAAGGTTTATCTTTTAAAGAAGAGAGAGTTTCTTTTACTTCTGAGGGCAGATTACTTTCGCTTACCCATCCTAAGTCTCCTCCTGTAGAAGCATAAGCATCTTTAGAATTATCTTTAGCTAACTGGGTAAAATCTTCACCTAAGTACAGGCGTTTTAATACTGTTTCAGCTTCTTCTTGAGAAGAAAAGGTCATCTGCCGCAGGTGATACTGAGGGGGGGTAATGAAGAGAGATTTATTTTCTTCATAGTATTTTTTTATATCTTCTTCTGGTATAGTAATTTCACCTGCCACATTATCTTCTAGTTTTTGAATCATCAACTCTCTTTTTATGGCTTCTCGTAAGGTAGCCAGATTAAGCCCTTGGTATTCTAAATACCTTCGGAAATCTTCTTCAGAGGGGAATTGAGACCTAATAGCTTCAATTTGTTCTTCTATTTCCGAAGAAGAAACTTTAATTCTTCTTGATTTGGCCTCTTGATAGAGAAGTTCATTATTAATCAAATTTTCCAATATTAAACGGCGTAAAAAAGTCATAGAGTTTTCGTCCATTTGGTTAAGAGTTTTAGAGTCATATTGGGAAATTAGATTACGAAAAGCTTGATCTAGATCATAGAAAGTGATAGTTGTACCGTTAACCGTGGCTGCTACTGCTTCATTTCTTTCCCCTGAGCGCTGATAAGAACCATAGCCATAGTAAATAGTTACAGCAAAAGCTACTACTACAATTATGAGGATTACATCTAAGTGTTTACGCAGACCTCTCAGCATTTAGTCCACCTCTGTGACTTTTAAGTTTTAACATTTCTGAAATACTACTCCATTATCTCATTCTCTGTCAACTGCCCGAGGGCTCTTGGCTGAGAGAAGTAATCCTCTTCGCTACTGTATTTCTTTTTTTGGGATATTTTTCCATCAGTTGTATTTTAGAGTCGTATTGGATTTGCTTTAGTGAAGGGTATACCTTATAGGTTGTACTACTAAAATCCAGAAACGAGAAAATATACTTGCAGCCTTTATATTTAATGAGCATGTGTGTGAATTTATTTAATGATTTTTGAAAAAGTTATGGGAATTCGATTGACATTTGATAATCATACATTATACTTATTGCAATGAGTGTAGATTAAGAGGTAATAGTTTGGAATCAATTACCAGAAGAAATCGAAAAAGAAAAATCATAGAATTGTTAGAAAGCCGAGGGACTATGGATGTTGCTACCTTGGCAAAAGAGTTAGGCATCTCCCCTATAACTTTACGCGGAGACCTTAAAGATCTGGAGAAGCAAAGTCTTATTGTCAGGGTCTGGGGAGGAGCAACTTTAGCTACCCACGCTATACCTGAGCCACCCTTTGAAGATAGAAACGTGGAAAACTTACAGGAAAAGCGAGCTATTACCAGAGCGGCATTGACTTTGATTAAACCCGGGGACGTCATAGGATTAGGTGGAGGAACAACCACTTACGAGCTTGCCAAGCTTTTGGGAAATATTCCTAATATTCAGGTTGTTACTAATGCTATTAACATAGCCTATTTACTTCTCCGATTGGGGGTAAGAATTGTTGTTCCGGGAGGATTTTCTCGGGAAGGTTCTTACAATCTGGTTGGTGACAGAGCAGAAGAATCCCTTAAAGATATCTTTATCGACAAGCTTTTTTTGGGAGCGGATGGTGTTGATATCGATGGAGGTATCACTACGCTAAATCCTGGTGAAGCAAGATTCAATAGTACGATGCTAAACTCTGCCCATACAGTCATAATTTTAGCCGATCACGGCAAAATAGGGCATAAACGCCTTATTCCCATTAGTCCTATTGGGAAAGTGGATATTCTGATTACTGATGATGGTGCTCCGGAAGATATCTTGAAGAAGATGGAAAAAAAAGGAGTGAGAGTAGAGATTGCATCGTTGTCGGCTCAAAACGGTAGCTACAGTCAGAGTGACTATAAGTTCAAATGAGGGAGGTTAATGTGTTGAGGGCGGTAGAAAAATTGAACGGAATATGGGAAGTGAGTTTAGACAAAAGATTTGGTTTATCAAATACCTACACTATTTCGGTTCCAAGTTGTGTTGGAAACGAAGTTCCTGCTCTGAGAGATTATCGAGGTACTTTATGGTACAGGAAGAATTTTTACGTGGGAAATCTTGTTGAAAAGGAAAGAAGAGTTTTTATCCGCTTTGGAGCAGTAAATTACTATGCAGAGGTATGGTTAAATAATTCTTTTATTGGTTCCCATGAAGGAGGATATACTCCTTTTATTTTTGAAGTTACGAAACACATTAAGCCTCAAAATGAACTCTTGGTAAAAGTTATTGTACCTGGTGATAATGATCCGCAGTATCCCTTTGGGGAAATTCCCCATGGAAAACAAGAAGCTATCTGGTATGGAATTGCTGGAGGGATATGGCAGGACGTGGAGTGCTTCACTACAGGAATTAATTGTATCGAAAAACTTTACATAACTCCTGATATAGATAAGAGAAAGATCTCAGTGAGCATAAAAATAGATTTCTCAGAAATAAGGGAAAAATACAAATTAGTTCTCTCTATCATCAATCCCCTGGGGGAGGAAATAAAGAGTGAAGTTCTTCCTTTGAGTTCTCAAGTAGAACAAGATTTGGACATTCCTGACCCTATGCTTTGGGATGTGGACACGCCTAATTTATATCATTTGAAAGCTGTTCTGGTGAATGCAGAAGGTAGACCGGTAGATGATGAGGTGGTAGAACCATTTGGAATGAGAAAGATAGAAGTACAAAACGAAAAAATTTTCTTGAATGGAAAGCCGATATATCTTAGAGGAGCGCTAGACCAGGACTTTTATCCTTTTACTCACTATGCTCTTCCTAGCGAAGAATTTGTCCGGGATGAACTCATTTTAGCTAAAGAAATGGGGCTTAACTGCTTGAGATATCATATAAAAGTACCCCATCCCTGGTATTTGAAATGGGCAGATCGACTGGGCATCCTTATCTGGGAAGACCTTCCCAACTGGAGTAAATCCACTCCCAGTGCAAAAGCAAGAGGAATGCAAACTTTAGAAGAAATGGTAGACCACGATTACAATCATCCTTCGGTGATAATTCGAACCATTATTAATGAAAGCTGGGGGTTAGATTTATTAAATAGTGAAGAAGATAGAAACTGGCTTAAAGAGACTTATAAGTGGTTGAAAGCCAAAGATCCTACCAGATTAGTGGTTGATAATTCTGCGTGTTCCCCCAATTTTCATATAGAGACAGATATAGAAGATTTTCATAATTATTTTGCCTTTCCTGATAAATTCAATTATATGAAAGCCTGGGCTGCTGATTTTGCTCATCATCCTACATGGACCTATGGTCTTGATGGTAAAAGCGAAGAAAAAAAACCTCTGGTTGTTTCAGAGTTTGGAAATTGGGGATTACCAAACATCACGAAACTAAGAGGTCAATATGGAGGAGACCCCTGGTGGTTTTTGCAAGGAAATTTTCCTGGTACTCGACCTTTAGGTGTAGAAGAAAGATTCTGGGGGTATGGATTAAATAAGGTTTTTGAATCTATAGAAAGTTTGTGTGAAGCTTTTCAGGATTTACAAGGTCAAGCTCTCCGTTTCCAGATAGAGGAGCTGAGAAAACATCCAGCGATTCAAGGGTATATCATAACCGAATTCACAGACTTATATTGGGAGTGCAATGGACTTTTAGATATAACTCGAGGTAAGAAAACTTATTTTGATGAGCTCAAGAATATCAATAGTTTGGATCTTCTTTTTCCCAAAGAAAGACTGATAAGTGTTTGGGCAGGAGAAAAAGTAAATATACCGGTGTTGTTTTCCCATTTATCCGATAAAAAAATAGAAGATACACGATTATCCTGGAAGGTAGAAAAAACGAATATAAAAGGGGAGGAACTTACTAGTAAAATTCAAAAAGGGTTGAATGAAATAGGAACTATTGAATTTTCTCTTCCTGAAGCAACTGAATCTAAGGCTTTTAAACTTATCCTTAAGATAACGTCCAAGCATCAAACTATAGCTGAGAACTACATGGATGTCTTTGTAGTTCCCAAAAACATTTTAAGGTATTCAGGCTATAGAATTGCTTTAACTGAGAGTTCTATTATTAACTCTTTTAGTTCTGACGAATTAGAAATCTGTAACCTTCCTGAGGCAGAGGTGATTCTATCTTTAAAGTATGACGAGAATATTCAAAAATGGGCTAATGAGGGGAAAATTATAATTTTGGAACTCTCTGAGGAGGCTGATTTTTCAGAGTTTGGGTATACTTTGGAAAAAAGGTCAGGGATAAAAGAGGGCAGATGGGTAAGTGGGTTAGGGATATTAAGTCCTAAAGTTGCAGGAAAAGTATTTAAAGAAAAAATTTTGGACTATCGCTTCATAGATAATTCTCCTAATTGTTACCTAAATGGTATTTTTGATTTTAATTCCCAAACCCTTTCTGGAATGATATTTGGTTGGATTGATGAGCCTATCAATTTTATAGTAGAAGTTCCTTCGGGGAAAGGTAAAATTATTCTAACTACCTTTCCTTTAATCAGAAATCTCTTTAAATCACCAACCATGTTTGCTCTTTTCAACCAAATTTTAAAGAACTACATAGGGAGGTGATAAGAGTTAAAGAATAGCAGGATTTAACACCTGTCAATGTTTAAGAGAAAAGAGTGGCAAGAAAGAAATCTTTAAATAAAAATCACTTGGAGGTAATGAAGCATGAAAAAGGTTGTTTTAATTGTTTTGGCGTGTCTTTTAGTAGCCTTTCCAAATATTGCTTTTGCGGAAACCGTCGAGTTAACCTTCTTAACCCTGTTTACCGGTGGAGAAGGCTACATTATGACTAGCCTTATTGAGCAATTCAATAAGGAGCAGAGTGAAATTGCAGT
>JAGPEW010000022.1 GCA_018056825.1 Candidatus Sordicultor aquaticus | reverse complement strand
CTAGTTGCTCCACCATAAATTCTGCGTAATAATCTCTGCTCTTCTAAAACTTTTAAGTCCTGGCGGATAGTATCTTCGCTTACTCCAAAAATAGCACTTAATTCTTTAACCGTTACGGTCCTTTTCTCATCCAGGATTTCTAATATCTTCAATCTTCTTTCTTCAGATATCATTCCCAAGTTGTTAGACTTCTTTCTCATATTATTCCTAAATTATTCAGACTTTCTTCAAAAATAACATAGAATTTAACCAATGTCAATAGAACTAAAGTTGTTTGGAAGCTTCCTATCCCTAGGGTTATAAATAGGATAAAAAGAGGTATTTTCTATATTCCAGAGTGCAAGCCGAGAAAAAGTACATTAAATGCACCTTTTCTGCCCGTTCTTTAAAAAACTCAATTTTATCTTTACCACACTTTAAGTAAACATAAAGAGTTCATCCCAAAACGTTTCGATTTGTTTTTTCACAAACCAGAAAGGTATCCTTTCTTAATGTGCTAAAATATAGTTATAAAATAAATCTCTTTAGAAAGGAAGGGATAAAGATGCTAAAAGATAAAAAACTTACCTTTATTCTTCCTCTACTTTTCTTATTGTTAGTCACCTCTGTAGCTCAAGGTGCCGATTTTGAGCAACCTATCTACAGTTTTGATGTACCTAGTGAGGGTTATGCTCAGGTAATGTTCGACCAGGGTTATAACTTGTATCAAGAGGGAAGGAAAGAAGAAGCTATCCAATTCTTTGTAGAAGCAGTAACTACTAAACCTAATTTTACTAAAGCCTGGTTCTGGTTGGCTCGTACCTATCAAGAGGAAGAAATGATAGATGAAGCTATATGGGCATGGAAGAAGGTTGTGCAATTAGAACCAGATAATACCCAAGCTAAATATTTCTTAGAAAAATGTGAAAACTGGAAAAAATATGGAAAAGATGCCTGGGAAAATTATGAACAGGGTTATCTTAAATTCGAGAACAAAGACTACTCTGCTGCTATTAAGCTTTTCCAGCAAGCCATATCCATCAACCCCAATATGGACAAGGCTTACTATTGGCTGGGTATGGCTTATTTTGAAACTAAAGATTACCAAAATGCTATACGAGCATTAGAGAAATACCTATCACTCCAACCTAACGATAAAGCTGCTCAATATTGGCTAAAAGAAGCTAAAGCTCGAGCAAAATAAGTCAAGGTAGCTTTAGTGATAATATAGATGATTCTTCCCCTATTATCACTAAAAAGAGAACACAATACCTACTGAGGGAGATTCTCTCCCTCAGTAGGTAGAAGATGTTACTAGATAAAAGGTTTTTCCCTCTATAACCTCCGAAAACAAAAAGATAACCATTAATTCCCAGAAGAGGACGCTATTCAATAGTTTTTGTAGTCAATCACAAATAGCTACAGCTCTAATAGGAGAACCGGTACATCCTTTTAGCTTTAAAGGAAAGCCAGCAAAAGTTATTCTTTTTCCCCGGAGCTCTTTCAAATTAATTAAAGATTCATAGATGATAATCTCTTGAGTTAAAAGAAGGCGATGAACAGCAAAGGGTTGAGAGTCAATACTCGGGCTATCAGTTCCCACACCTTTCACTTTTTTGTCAATCAAAAATTGAGCTATGCTTTCAGTGAGGTAAACTCCTTGAGTAAAGTATTCTGGTTTCTTCAGTAGTCTATCTATGCCACTATAGAATAGTACAATATCTCCCTCTTTTATGTCGTCCTTCCCTAAAATATCCTCAAAGTCGGAAAATCTTAACTCGCCTCTACCAAGGTAAAAGGAAACATCTAGAACCAAAGCCTTCCCCCAGAAACGTTCTACAGGTATCTCCTCTACTGTTTTCCCTCCCTCGATGAAGTGAGCAGGAGCATCGAGATGAGTTCCAGTATGTTCCACCATAAAAAAAGCATTGGTAGCATTACCATGAATTTCCAGATTGCTCCAGGGTACAAAAGAAAGAGGAGGTTGACCAGGGAAAACTGGAATATCGGATGCGAGAGTAAGGGTTAAATCATAGATCCTTATCATTCCAGTAAACCAAGTTATAACCAATAAAATTCATTTTTAGACTATAACTAAACAATGTTTTCTTCCTCTCCTACTAACTTAGGGTAGGTTTCTATTCGCTTCCTATAGAGAAAGAGAGTTTGCATTATTTCCATATACATCCTGATTCGATGATAAAAGCCTAAAAAGGGGCCATATTTCTCCTCTTTATGATAATGAGCTAAACCAGTGAGAGGAAGAAATTTTATATTTGCTTTACTTTCCTGAGCCAGTTTAGTTAAATAAACTTCCACTCCAAAACGAGTCCAGGAAAAATCAGGCAAATTTCTCACCCACTCCCCTCGTACTCCGCGCATTCCATTAAGAATGGGAAAAAGCTTTTGAGCCAAGTCTCCCCATCTTCGACCTTCCTCAAAAACGCCGATAGTCATAACTAAAGATTGGTTTTCCAACAAAGGATTTACCAGTGCCAAAAGGTGTTCTTCAGTAAGACCAATTAAATCAGCATCCAAAAAAATATAAATATCACTATCTTTTTTTAGTCGAATCCCTTCTGCTAAAGCTGCTCCCTTCCCTTTATCGCTATCCAAGCAAATTACATCCACAGGAAAACGACGAGCTACATCCCGAGTCTCATCCTGAGAGTGGCTATCAATTACTACTATTTCATCTACCCATTTGATCTTGTAGACTGCCTTCAGCACCCTAGGTAGTCTAGGAGCTTCGTTGTGAGCGGGGATTAAAACGGTGATTTTTTGAGATTCTAACATTGTCTCTCCATTCATTTTCTAAACTTTTTATCTTTCCTCTTGGAAATTTCCTCTTCTGCATTTACAATAATATTATCACATAAAGTAAGGAAAGAAAAAATGAATAATTCAGAAGAAGGAAAAATAATTAAAAATTTTTACTATCTGGTTCTTATTATCATTGCTCTTTATCTCACTTATCTATTAAGGGATATTTTAATCCCCTTTGTTTTGGGTGGACTTTTAGCTTATGCTCTTTCTCCTGCGGTGCAATTCTTAAATTCTCGAGGTCTTTCTTGGAAAATTTCGGTACTTATAGTGTTTGTGGTAATATTGGTGTTCTTTTTAGCTCTCTTCATTTTTTTAGTTCCTGAAGTAATTTCCCAGTTTAGAGCCTTAACTTTCCAGTGGTCTCAATATTCAGAAAGTCTAATTGAGAAAATATTGGAGGGAATAGAAAAATTAGATGAACGCTATCCAGATTCCAATATCTCTCAAACCATAGAAAGTTTTTTAACCACCATTTCTAACAACCTTCAGAGTTATTTAACTCACATAATCAGCGGTATTCCCAACTTGGTATCCATCCTAGCTAATATCATCTTTCTAGGCTTTATTATGACACCTGTGGCCCTTTACTTTTTTATGGCTGATGCCACTAAAGTTCGCCGCTCTTTAGTAAGAATGTTTCCTTCTTCTCACCGAAAAGAATATGTGGCTTTGTTTCGAGAAATCGATCAGGTCTTGGGAGGATTCATAAGAGGAAGGGCTTTGATTGCTCTTTTTGTGGGAATATGCGCTACTGTTGGTTTAGCCTTAATGAATATAGATTTTGCTCTGGCTATAGGAGTTATTGCTGGAATAGCAGATATAGTTCCCTACCTAGGTCCGGTAATTGGCGCCATACCAGCCATTATTTTAGCGGCCACTAAATCACCCTGGCTGGTTTTAGCAGTAGCACTTCTCTTCGGAGGCATAAATTTCGTAGAAGGAATATTTATATCTCCTCAGCTCCTAGGTAAAGAAACCGGACTCCATCCTCTCACTGTTCTTTTCGCTCTTGCAGTGGGAGGAAAGCTTTATGGAACATTAGGAATAATAATTGCTATACCACTGGCCGGTATTTTAAAGGGACTGCTTTCCCACTACCGGAAAACCAGGAAACTCTCTTCAACTTCCTGAGCTTTTCATAGCTTCATCAAGTTTTTCCAAAATCTCACCAGCTTTCCCTCGCAAAACAAAACGAGCCCGGTGGTCAAAAGGAGTTGGTTCCAGATTAACTATGATAAGGTAAGGACTATAAGAAGGAAGAAAATTAGCCGGAGACACTTGTAAGCTAGAACCGATAACCAAAAGAGGAAGGCGGTGAGCTAACTCTACTGCTTCTTCAAAGCAAGGAGGCAACATATCCCCAAATAGCACCACATCAGGGCGGATAATACCACCACAGTGGCAATGAGGTGGGATATCTCCTTCGTCTACCTTTTCTTTTATAGCTTTCATAGGGAAAGAGGCCTGACACTTCAGACAATGCCCAGAGCGAAGATGTCCATGAATCTCCAACACTTTTTGAGAACCAGCTTTAGAATGTAAACTATCTATGTTTTGAGTAACTACTGCTTTTACTATACCTTTCTTTTCCCACTCAGCCAAGACATAGTGAGCTTTATTAGGCTGAGCATCTTCAAATCTCATAAGAACTGGAAGACCTTCCCGATAGAAAACCTGAGGCCGATTAAAGAGAACATCAGTAGATAAAATCTCCATAGGGTCATATTTTTCCCACAAACCACTACCTGGACTTCTAAAATCGGGAATGCCGCTTTCTGTAGATATTCCTGCTCCAGTGAGCACTAACCAGGGTTTACGCTCCAACATAAAAGAAGCTGCTTCTTTGATTAAATTATTATTCATTTTGCCTCCTCAAACTATACTTGATACAATAATAAAAGTAATCATTATAGACATTACACTTCCGGCTATTATCTGATATAAGTTATGTTTACCTAAATAAATCCTTGCCCAGCCCAAAGGTAAGAGCAAAAGATAAAGAAATGTCCAATAAGGGCTGACAATCATAACTAAAGCAGTAACTGGACCTGCAACACCAGCGGAATGAAGGCTAATTTTCCAAAAAAGAGAAACAATTGCTCCTCCAAAAGTTACTCCTAGGTAACAACAGGTAATAGCTATAAGAGGTAAGGGCGCAGCAATAAGGAGAAAAATAATTAGAGCTAAAAGGTAAGAACCACAAATCATCAAATAAGGAAAAAACCTCTCCTGTCTCCGGGATAAATCAGGATCAGATACTTTTCCTTTTTTCGTTAAAAAGAGAATCAACAGTATCGGAAATATACTCACAAAAAGTAAGCCAATCAAAAAGAAGAGCCAAGCTCTCCAACCTGTAGCAAACCTAAAGCTCACCACTAGATATAAAAGTATTGCTACAACTGTAGGTTGTAGTACTAAGGAGAAGGTTTGAGCCAATCTTTTTTTTTCCATTTTTCCCACTTCAATCCTCTCGTACATTATATTTATTCATAGCCCTTTCCCATCCTTCCTCCAAAATAGAGAACAGAGCAGAAACAGCTTTTTTCTCTCCTTCATCTAGGAGAACTTTCTCCTCTCCTTCTGGGATTCCCAAAACGTAATCTATGGCCTTTTCTCGAGAAAGAGGCTTACCTATTCCCACTCGAATGCGCAAAAAATCATTCCTTTTTAATGTTTCTATTAAAGAATTTAGCCCTCGATGCCCAGCGCTACCTCCTCCTTTTTTCAATCGCACCACCCCTGGAGGAAAATCCATCTCATCGTGAACTACAATCAATTCTCCTTCAGAAAAAAGTGAAAATTGAGGAAAATAGAGAAGCCCCTCCCCACTTTGATTCATATAGGTAAGGGGCTTCAATAAATAAACTTTGTTTCCTTTGACTTCTCCTTCTGTCCAACTCAGGCGATGATCGATATTTCGCCATTTCCAGTAACATTGATGAGAAAAACGATCTACCACTCGAAAACCCACGTTATGCCGGGTAAGTGAGTATTTCTCCCCTGGGTTACCCAGACCCACTATTAAATATACCAATTAATTCTCTTCCTCAGTCTTCCCTTTCTTTATTACTTGAGGTTCTTCTACTTCTTCCTTAACTTCTTCTACTACCTCTTCTGTTACTTCTACCCGAGGAGGAATAACTACTACTATAACTTCATCCGGGTCTTTCAGTACCGTAACATCTTGAGGAATTTTTAAATCTCTAACCCGGATAGTATCTCCAATTTCCAGCTCACTAACATCCACTTCAATATCTTCAGGTATAGCACCACTAGGGCACTCTACCTCCAGCTCTGGAGTAACCAATTCTAAAGTCCCACCAGCCTTTACTCCCTGTGCTTCTCCCTTTATTCTCACAGGTAGCGAGAGAGTTATTTTTTGACCGGTTTGAACTTCATAAAAATCTACATGCCAAACTTCCTCTTTTACTGGATTTTTTTGGAGGTCACGGATAATTCCCTTTCTTATTTCTCCACCTAAAGACAAATCTAATACATGGTGAGTAACACCTGGTATTTGTAAAACACGCTTCAATTCCTTCTCTCTCACCTTTACCAACTCTGTATTCCCATCTTTACTATCTCGAGAGTACAAGACTGCTGGTACCCAACCCTCTCTTCTTAACTTACGATTTTTCTCTTTCCCTTTTTCTTCTCTTTTTTCTAAGTTAATGACTAAACTATTTCCTTCTTGCATATTCTCTTACCTCACTTTTTCATATAAAAAGTTCACTAACTGATAATTCACCATGGATTCTCTTAATTGCTTCAGCAAAAATAGGAGCTACTGAAAGTACTTTGATTCGGTTTACCCCTTGTTGAGAAAGCTTCTCTTGGTCCACTTTGATAGTATTGGTAACCACTACTTCTTGGAGACAGGAATTTTCAATTCTGGTAAAAGCTGGCTCACTAAACACCGGATGGGTGGCACAAGCATAAACTTCTTTAGCCCCCCGCTTAAATAGCGCCTCGGCTCCTTCTACCAAAGTTCCAGCGGTATCAATAAGGTCATCGACAATTATTGCTCTTTTGTTTTCCACCTCTCCCACTACGTTCATCACCATTACTTGAGAATAGGTAGGTCGATGCTTATCGATAATTGCTAAATCTGCTCCCAGTTGATTAGCAAAAGCTCGAGCTCGAGCTGCTCCCCCTACGTCTGGGCTAACTACTACTACTTCTTTCCACCCCCGAGAGAGAAAATAACGAGCCAGGAGAGATTGAGCCGCTAAATTATCTACCGGTATATCAAAAAATCCTTGGATTTGTCCAGCATGTAAATCCATAGTCAAAACCCGGTCAGCTCCGGCAGTAACCAAGAGATTCGCTACCAATTTGGCCGAAATTGGTTCTCGACCTTTAGTCTTTCGATCTTGTTTACAATAACCATAAAAAGGAATAACTGCTGTAACTCTCTCAGCTGAAGCGCGATGTAAAGCATCAATCATTATTAAAAGTTCCATTAAATGGTCATTGGCCGGGGGTGAAGTAGGTTGTATTACAAAAACATCACAACCCCGCACGCTTTCTTCAATTTGAACCCTTATTTCTCCATTGGGAAAACGCCCTACATCCGCTTTTCCTAAAGGAATATCAAGATACCAACACACTTCCTGAGCCAGAAGTGGATTTGCTGTACCACAGAAAACTTTTAGATGGCGGGAAAACTCCCGACTAGTGAACATTTAGTCTTTATTCCTCCGCGTTTTTCTTTTTACCCAATCTTCAATATTCTTTTGCCTAGCTCTCCCCACTCCCAAAGAATAGGGAGGAACATCTTGAGTTATAGTAGAACCAGCTGCGGTGTAAGCACCTTTTCCAATGCTTACTGGTGCCACCAGGGAATTATTACTTCCTATAAAAACTTCGTCTTCTATAACAGTGGGGTTTTTCTTTTCTCCATCATAGTTACAAGTTATGGTTCCTGCTCCGATGTTTACTTTTTTACCTACTTTCGCATCCCCTAAATAACTTAAATGTAAAGCTTTAGTTTCTTCTCCAATCTGAGAATTTTTCACTTCTACAAAATTCCCTATCTTTACTCCTTGCTCTAACTTAGTCCCGGGACGCAAATGAGAAAAAGGACCAACTTTCACTTCCTCTCCTATAATAGACTCCTCCACTACACTATATTCTACAGAACTATTCCTTCCCACCTTACTTTCCGATATCCGAGAAAAAGGACCAATTCGAGCTCCTTTTTCGATTACACTTTTCCCTTCTATTACTGTTCCAGGATATAACCATACATCTTCCTCTACTACCACATCCCAATCAATATAAGTAGTAGAAGGGTCTATTATTTTCACTCCTCCATCCCATAAGGAAGCAATTTTTCTTTCTTTCAATATTGAAATAGCTTTGCTAAACTCAGCAGGAGTGTTGACGTTCAAAAATTGTTCATCCCAATCTACCACAAAAGCCTCCGGTCGGTAGCCCTGTTCTCGAGCTACGCGAACTGCATCAGTTAGGTAATATTCTCTTTGGGCATTACAATTGTCAATCAAAGAAATGACTTCTTGAAAGGCGCTCTTCTGAAAAGCAAAAACTCCCAAACTTACTTCCGATATTTCTTTCTCTTGAGGAGAAGAATCTTTCTCCTCTATAATTCCCAGCGGCTCTCCTTTTTCGTCTCTCACCACTCGTCCAAAACCAGTAGGATGAGGAGAAAAAGAAGTTAGAAAAGAAAAGAGGTAATGGTTTTCCTCCACTCGAGAGAGAAAAGAAAAAATAGTTTCTCTCCTAAGAAGAGGCATATCAGCATAAAGTATCAAAAGCCAATCAATACCTTCCTGTATCAAGGGAAAAACAGTACTCGCAGCATGGGCGGTGCCTTTAGGTTCATTTTGAACTACTATCCTCATTTCCTGGCCAAAATTATCTTTCATTAACTCTTCCATAAAGGGAGAAACTACCAAAAATCTTTGCCCAAATTCCTCCCATTTAATTTCCTCTAATAAATATTGCATAATAGGCTTACCCCAAGCCGGCAAAAGCAC
>JAGPEW010000021.1 GCA_018056825.1 Candidatus Sordicultor aquaticus | reverse complement strand
AGGAAATTGTAACATAAGCCATAAGAAAGATATTTTATTTTAATCGTTATTGCCATGGTATTTTGGATGCGCCGTAGGAGGAGTGGGGCTGTAGCTAGTGAAGAACAAACCGTAAACGAATTGACCCGAGTTGCAAATTACATGAAAGTATCGGTACCTCAACGCTTATTATGGCATTTCCAGCGGCATCCGGTGCTCTAGGGCATGCTATGACGGGAAATCTTCCGGTGGAAGCAGCAGTGTATAGCGTTTTAGGTACAGTTCTAGGTGGTAGAATTGCAGCAAGATACGCTAATAAAGTGAAGGAAGCAATGCTTAATAAAATTGTAGGAATAGTTTTTGGTTTATTAGGTATAGCGATGCTTGCTAAAATTTGAGGGTTTATTGGTCTTTATGATTTTTTAAGTCATATTTTCTTCTATTTAGATTACCAATAATACGGGTATACCCGTATTATTGGTAATATTAGTGGAGTTATTAAAAATTGCTCCTATTTTATCGTTTATCTCCGAAAGCTAAGTTATAAGGTTTAATTTCACAGTCATTATGGTAGGTTCTCTCAGAGAGTAGTATTAAAACGTTAACTGGTTTATCTCCTTTGGCATAAAGGGCATGATGCCAAACCCCAATTTTTAATCGAACAAGAGTGAGTTTGGGAACTTCAAAGATTTCTATTTTCATTTCTTCTGCTTCCTGAGTAGCAGGCCCGACATGCATATATACATCTCCATCTAAAGGAAGATTTCCCTCTTCAGTGTAATTATGGTGTTCAGTAAGCTCAACTTTTAGGTCTCGGGGAAATACCCGGCATATAGACAATCCTAAAATAGCACTACCTAAATTCTGTAAAATCAAATCAGGGTAAAATTCAACCGGGGGTTGACCAATACATTGATATTTTTCAGGGTTAACCTCGTCAAGGCGGACAAAATCGCCATATTGTCGAAAGTTTTCGTAAGTAAGCGGTTTAATATGAATATTATCCATGGTTTTCTCTCCTTTTATAAATGTTTGTTTTTCTATTGTAGCAATCTTTCCCTTTTGGTCAAATAGACCTAAATTTATCTATACTCTTCCCTTTGTTCCTTATAAAAACAGTTTGCAGTACAAAAACCTATGTTTCAGCTTGTAGGGCATAATTGATGTATTCTTCTAAAAGTCCTGCTTTCCCTAGGAGGTCCAGGATAGTTACTCTTTTCCTTACAAAGCGGGAGAAAAGTAAAGCTTCTTTAACCATCGTTTCTGAAAATCCTAATTCCTTTAGAGTTTGAGGAGCTTGAGCTCTTCGTAATAAAGAAGTTGGGTCAGAGATAACTGATAGCTTATTCTGTATTTGCTGGGACAGAAAAGAGGAGTTGGCTATTTTTATTTCTTCTCTATCCCATTTTAACTTTTCTTGAGCGTCTTTTTCTATAAAGGGAAATAATGGACCAAAATGGAGTTTTAACTCTTCTTCTTGATTTTCGAGAGAGTGATTTTTGCCTTTCTTCCAGTCTATTTCTTTCAGTTCTTGCAAGAAACGGTCGTACATTTTCTTAATAATAACTGTTGCTCCTCCCACCCTCAAGCCGTGAAGAGAAGGGTCTATTTTCCGATGTAAAGCCATCATCTCCAGATAATGAGCAACTGAGTGTTCTGCACCAGAGGCAGGACGCGAATCTCCTACCATAGTCATACTGAAACCGGAATTGAGGAGAGCTACTGCTAGAGCATAAATAGCTTCTTCCTTTCTTTCTCCTATTTCTTCTGCTCTTTCTTTTAATATTTCCAGAGCTCCTTTTACTAGCTCCCAAGTATATTCACAAAAGTATTCTCCCTGTAAAATATTTCTCATCACCCAGTCAGCATTAGCGGTGACCTTTCCTACTAAGTCAGAAAAACCAGATTGGATTAAAGGAAGAGGAGCTTGAGATAGAACTTCCAAATCCATAAAGATAGCACAAGGAGGGGTAGCATCGTAAGTTATTTTATACCCTCCTACTAGCATAGGAGCTCCGGGAGAGGAATATCCATCCATAGAAGGAGCAGTAGCTACCACGGCATAAGGCATTTTTACCCGATGAGCTACAAATTTAGCTAAATCATTTATTACTCCTGAACCCACGGCTAAAATAAAATTGGGCTCGTGGAAAAGAAAAGAACCGATCCGTTCTCGGGCTTTTTCATCAGGCTCTAAGTACTTTAGCTCAGGAGGTTTTTCCAATAAAACAGGTATGACCTCAAAGTTTGCTTGTTTTAGAATATTTTCTGTTTCTCTCCCTGCTGCTTCATAGGTATTATGGTCAAAGAGAAGAAGAAGTTTTTGCCCTAAATTAAGTTCTGATAATACTTGAGGAATACGGGGCAATACTTCTTTTCCTAAGAGGGTTTTTTGAGTCGGGATGTGATGAACTTTTCCACATTTACAAGGAAAAGTGGTGGCTTCAGCAAAAAAGAAAAGTTCTTCAGACATTTTTTATCTCCTTTTTGAAATAGTTGTTTATTTCTTCTAAAGAGTTAAAAATGAAATCGGGTTGCCAGGGAGAATTTTTTACTTCTTCTTTTTTTGTTTCTCCAGTGAGAACTAAAATGGTGGTAATCCCTGCTTTTTTTCCCATAGCAATATCAGTATAAAGGCGGTCTCCAATAATAGCTACTTCTTCCTTTTTGGTTTGAGTCTTCTGTAAGATATATTCTATCATTTCCTGATAAGGCTTACCAAACACCTTAGGGGAGCAACCAGTAGAAGCTTCTATGGCTTTTAGGAAAGATCCGGCATCTATTACTGGTCCTTCTTCAGTAGGACAATTCAAATCGGGATGAGTAGCAAAAAAAGGGACTCCTTTTCTTATAAACTGACAGGCTCGATTTATTTTTTGATAGGTTAAACTAGTATCAAATCCTAAAACTACAAAATCTGGATCTTTTTGTACCAAGGTAAAACCAGCTTGTAAAAACTCAATCTCTAGTTCTGAAGTGCCTAAAAGATAAACTCGAGGATGAGGTTTTATTTGGGAAAGATAAAAAATAGTAGCCTGAGAAGAAGTGACAATTTTATGAGAAGGAAAATCTAAAAGTCCCATTTTTCTTAATTTTTGAGCATAAAAAATAGAGCTGTGAGAAGAGTTATTAGTTAGGAAACAAAAATCTTTACCTTGTTCAGAAATAATCTGTAAAAATTCTTTAGCACCAGGGAGAAGGCGGTTTCCTAAGTAAAAAGTTCCATCCATATCTAAAATAAAAAAGCGAATAACAGAAAAGTTCATAGAATTCCTCCCTATTATTATCTTTAATAGGTATAATAGACAAAAGATAAAATAAAGACAAGATTTATAGATTGAACACTGCTGAGAAAAGGCTTAGTTTTTTATTGGAGAAGTCCTTAGTTCTAAAGTGGAAGCAGAAAGGCTTTAAGGTTTGAGAATCAAAATGGAGGTAAACAGATGTTCCGAGTAAATGTGGATAAACTTAAGCCAGGAATGGTAATAGGATATCCAATAATGAGAGAAGACGGAGTAGTTTTGATTAGAGAAGGTGTGGTTTTGAATGATGTTTTGATAAATAGACTGAAAAAATTAGGCTTCGAGAATATTTACATCCAAGATTCTCGTTTTCCTGATGCGAATGTGGAAGAAATCATTTCTCATGACCTTCGGCGGCAAGCTTTAGTAACTCTAAATGAAACTCTTTATCAAGTAGTAAAGGGAGAAGTAATTTCTATAGAACCATTGAAAAAATTAGTGGATGAAATTATAGAAGAAGTTTTAAGTTCTAAAAAACCAGTAGTTAGCTTAATTCAACTTCGCCAGTATGATGACTCAGTTTTTGCTCACTCAGTTAACGTGGCTACTCTTTCTGTTTTTATTGGTAAGTTTCTTGGGTTTTATCGTTCTCAATTAAAAACCATTGCTTTAGGGTCTCTTATGCATGACCTAGGTAAAATTAAGATACCAGTTGAAATTTTAAATAAACCTGATAGACTTTCTCCTAAAGAGTGGGAGCTGATGAGGAAGCATTCTCTATGGTCGGCAGAATTGATGGCGGAAAAAATGCCCGAAGAGGCAGAAAGTACAAAAATTGCTCTGCAACATCATGAAAGAATGGATGGAAGTGGTTACCCTTATGGTTTGAAGGGGGAAGATATTTATTTTTTATCTCGAATCTGTGCTTGTGCTGATGTTTATGATGCTTTGACCGTAGATCGTCCTTATCGAAAGAGATTTTCCTATGCTGAAGCTCTAGAATACTTGATGGGTAACTCTAGTAATCTGTTTGATTTACAGGTGGTTACTACTATGATTAGACACATTGCTCCTTATCCGGTAGGAGAAGTGGTAAAGTTAACTAACGGGGAGACGGCAGTAGTAGTAAGGTTAAACGAAGGCTTACCCATCCGTCCTGTGGTGCGAGTAATAAAAGATAAAGAAGGTAAAGATTTAAGTAAACCTCGAGACATAGATTTGATGAAAGAATTAACCATAGCTATAATTGGTAGCGTAGATATAGATTTGGATGGTAGAGGAGAAAAGTAATAATGTGGGTTCCAGTTGAGGAACTCAAACCAGGAATGAAAGTAGGATACCCCATATTGAGAGAAGATGGTTCTATCCTTCTCAATCGGGGAGTAGTTTTAACCCCGAATTATATTGAAAGATTGCGGGAATTGGGTTTCAGTTCTGTTTTTGTGGAAGAGGAGCGTCTTTCTGACATTAAAGTAGAAGAACCGTTACGGATTGAAACTAAAATAAAGGTTCAAAAGACTCTTTTTGAGACAGTTAAAAAACTACAAAGAGGTAGTAGTTTTTCCTACGAAAAAATAGCTAAGGTTTTAGAAAAGGTAATGGAAGATATATTGAATTACCCCGGTACGGTTTTTTATTTAGTGCAAATGCGTCAATGTAGTGATTTTATTTTTAGCCATTCTGTGAATGTGGGAGTCATAAGTCTGCTTTTAGGGCATTATCTCTCTTTAGATGCAGATTATTTAAAAAAACTAGGTTTGGGAGCTTTGCTTCATGATTTGGGCAAAATTCGTCTTCCTGCCCATATTTGGGAAGAGCGGGAAAAGATAACGGAAAATGATAAAAAGCTTATTTCTCTGCACCCTATATGGAGTAAGGAAATAATTCAGATGCAACCTGGCTATGATTTTCTGGTTTCTTTAATTGCTCTGCAACATCATGAAAGAATGGATGGAAGTGGTTACCCTTATGGTTTGAAGGGGGAAGATATTTATTTTTTATCTCGAATCTGTGCTTGTGCTGATGTTTATGATGCTTTGACCGTAGATCGTCCTTATCGAAAGAGATTTTCCTATGCTGAAGCTCTAGAATACTTGATGGGTAACTCTAGTAATCTGTTTGATTTACAGGTGGTTACTACTATGATTAGACACATTGCTCCTTATCCGGTAGGAGAAGTGGTAAAGTTAACTAACGGGGAGACGGCAGTAGTAGTAAGGTTAAACGAAGGCTTACCCATCCGTCCTGTGGTGCGAGTAATAAAAGATAAAGAAGGTAAAGATTTAAGTAAACCTCGAGACATAGATTTGATGAAAGAATTAACCATAGCTATAATTGGTAGCAGCGATGAGACGCCGGAAGATTTTTATTCCTCTAACGAGGTTTCTCGGTTTAAGGAAATAGATTTTATTGATTGATTCTTGATAAAGCCGCTTCCATCACAAGGTACATCATTCCAAGCAGGTATTCCCTCTCGACAGGAAGAAAAAGGAAGAGAAAAAGAATGAACTGTAGCTCTTGCTTTTTCTAATAATTTTATTCTTTGGCTATCCTCTAAATAAAAATTATTTCCTCTTTTTCTAACATACCAGTCTTTGGTTTTTTGTAAGGAGGGAAAAGTAGTGGTTATTCTTTTCCAGGAATCAAGCCGGGGTTTAAAGGTGGAAACTACTACTTGATTTATATAGGGGGAAAGGAGAGACAATATTTCTTCCCAATCTTCAGCTTTATCATTAGTTTCAGGAATGAGAGGATCAATCCTCAGTATAGTGGGGATGCCAGCCTCATGAAGTTTAATTAAAGCCCGGGCTCGCTCTAAAGGAGATGGAGCGCCTTCCTCTAAAAGAGAAGCAATATGCGGATTAAAAGTGGTAATCGTGATGCTCACTGCTATTTTCATAGCTTTTAAGATGTCTATATCCCGGGTGACCAGTGTTGATTTTGTAAGAATGAGAACAGGAACTCCTTTTTTCTGACATAATTTTAGAATCTCTCGAGTGAGTTTTCGCTTTTCTTCCTCCGGGGGATAAGGGTCAGAAGAGTTAGAAAGAGAAAGATATCGAGAAGGATCTATTTCTTCCAGGTCTTTTTCTATTTTTTTCAAGATGTCGGGCTTTTCTCGCACCTCGAAAGCCCGAGGGATAAAAGAAGTAGTGTAACAATAAAGACAGCGATGAGCACAACCGGTATAAGGGTTAAGAGTATACTTAGGTGGACAACTGCACCACTTCCCTTGCCAAGGGTCAAAAGGCTTAATTACTCGCATTGAATTTCTCCTGTTTCTACCTTATTATAATACAAATTAACCATAGGAGATGATGAAACTTTGTCTTTCCGAAAAGTTAACTGGTTAGAAGCTGGGAAAATAGCCCTAGAAACTTTGGAAAATCTGGGAGGGGTGTTCCTTGTTTCTCAGAATAAGGAAAACCTCCGTCCTAATGTGATGACCATCGGCTGGCTGGAGTTAGGAATAGTGTGGGGAAAGCCAGTAATTACTGTTTTGGTTCGACCTTCTCGCTATACTTTTTCTATTTTAGAGAAGAATCCCTTCTTCGTGGTGAGTGTTCCTCCCCTTTCCTGGAGAGAGGAAATCGACTTTTGTGGTAGCACCTCAGGAAGAGAAGTAGATAAATTCTCCCAGCGGGGGTTTAACCCCATTAATATAGGTAATTTCCCTGTTCCAGCCATTGGAGAGTGTGAGGTAGCCTTGGGTTGCGAAATAATACAAAAAACCAGAGTAGAAGCCGGGAGTTTTAGTGCTTCTATTCTCAATAGATTTTATCCCCAGGATGACTACCATTCTATTTATTTTGGAGAGATAAAAGAAAGTTGGAGCAAGGGCTAATTTTAATCCTTTGTTCCAAAAGCTTTCAGAAACTCCATGGGAAGAGGAAAAACTATTGTAGTAGCGTTCTCAGCTGAGATATCATTTAAGGTCTGGAGATAGCGCAACTGCAAGGCAATAGGATTTCTGGCGATGATTTCCGCTGCTTGAGAGAGTTTTTCTGCGGCCTGGAATTCTCCCTCGGCATTAATTATCTTTGCTCTTCTTTCTCTCTCGGTCTCTGCTTGTCGGGCCATAGCTCTTTTCAACTCTTCAGGAAGAGTTACCTCTTTGATTTCTACTGCTGATACTTTTATCCCCCAGGGATCGGTTTTTTCATCGATTATTTTTTGTAAAGCCTCGTTTATTTTATCCCGATGAATGAGAAGCTCATCTAACTCTGATTGCCCTACAATGCTGCGCAGAGTGGTTTGAGAAATCAACGAGGTAGCAGATATATAATTTTCTACCTTGGTTACTGCATCTTCAGGGTTAAGCACTCGAAAATAAACTACGGCATCTACAGTAACAGGAACGTTATCCCGGGTGATAAGAGATTGTTTAGGAACATCCATGGTTAGTACTCTTAAATCTATTTTAATCAACTGGTCGATAAATGGTATGACAAAGAAAAGCCCTGGCCCTTTTGCTCCTATTAAACGCCCTAGGCGGAAAATTACTCCTCTTTCGTACTCTCTTACTATTCGAATTGCCGAAGCTAAAAAAATAGCGGCGATAATTACTATTACCCAGATTACTAAGCTCATTTTTCATTCCTCCTTTTTAACTATTAAAGTTTGTCCCTCTTTTTGAGAGACAACTACTTTTTCTCCTTTTTTAATTGGGCTTTCTGCTTTAGCCCACCATAGCTCTCCCTCTACAGTTATGAAACCTTCAGGATTCAAATCTTCTTTGGCTATACCCACCTGTCCAATTAAAGATTCTCTCCCTGTTACCACTTCTTTCTTCATCGCCCTTATAGCCATACCTAGAGCGAAAACAAAGAAAGCTACGACACAGGCCACCGTGGTGATAATGACGTTTAGTGGCACACTTATCCCTCCTTGAACGTCAAAAAGTATTAAAGAACCAAAAAAGAGGGCTACTGCACCTCCTGCAGTTAATATTCCTATTCCTGGAGTGACTAAAATATCGAGGAGGAAGAGGAAGAGTCCTAAAACAATGAAAAGAATACCAGCTAAATTTATGGGAAAAATAGAGAAAGCATAGAAAGATAAAAGAAGCAATATAGTTCCAAAGACTCCGGGAATAACAGCTCCAGGGTTAGAAAGTTCAAATATGATTCCCAGAGCACCAATTACTAAAAAGAGATAGGCTAAAGTGGGGTCTAAAAGAAAATGGAGGAATTTTTCCTTTCCCTTCATATTTATTTCTATAATCCGGGGGTTTTTAATTCCTAAAGTTTCTACAACTTCTTCTGGGCTCCGGGCGATTCCATCAATTATACCTTTTTCTTGGGCTTCTTTCTCGGTTAAGGAAATGCTTTCTCTGACCATTTTTTCCGCTATTTCCGGGTTACGTCCTCGAGTCTCTGCTAAAGTTCTGATGAAAGAAGCCAGGTCGTTGACTATTTTTTCACCTACCTCCTGTCCTTCTACAGTTACAGGATGAGCGGCTCCGATAGTAGTGTTAGGACTCATAAAGGCGTGATGAGAAGCCATAACAATAAAACTTCCTGCTGAGGCAGCTCGGCTACCGGGAGGATAGACATAGCTAATCACAGGAAGGGGAGACTGGAGAATGGCTTTCACTATAT
>JAGPEW010000020.1 GCA_018056825.1 Candidatus Sordicultor aquaticus | reverse complement strand
CTAATTTTCTTTCCCCTACTTCTATAATGCTAGAAGATTTCAAAGATAACAAATAACGCTTAAATCCAGATTTTTCCAGTTCTCGATTTAGAAAATCTTCTTCTTCTCCAGGATGGAGGTCTGCTTCCTGAAGCAATTTCTCCAAATAGGTAGAGGAAAAACGGTAAACCACCGGAGAAAAGTCTTTTGCTCTTATTTCTTCTCGTTCCATTATGGTTTCTTCTTTTCCTCTTTCCTCTTTTAATATTTCTCTTATCCTTCCTAGGAGTTCTCCTACCCCTTCCCCAGAGAGAGCCGATATCCCCCACCCCTCTATTTTCTCTCTTTCTAGAATCATTCTAAATCTATCCCAATCTTCCCGTGCCCCAGAGAGGTCTAATTTATTAGCCACCACAAGAAATGGTTTATCCTCAAGATGTGACTTATACTTTCTCAGCTCCTCCCGCAAAATTCTCCAATCTTCCTCAGGACTAGCTCCCGAAAAAGGAGAAGATAAATCGATTAAATATAAAAGAAGATACGCTCTTTCGAGATGGCGAAGGAATCTATTTCCTAGCCCTTTTCCTTCATATGCTCCCTCAATCAAAGCTGGGGTATCCAATAAAACAAACTTTTCTTCCTCTTCTCCCACCATTCCCAAAAGAGGCTCTTTAGTGGAAAAAGGGTAAGGAGCTATAAGGGGTTTAGCGTTGCTCACTCGAGATAGGAAAGTAGACTTGCCAGCATTGGGTAAACCAACCAGCCCTACATCCACCAAAAACTTCAGCTCCAAGCATAGCTCTCTTTCCTCTCCTTCCTCTCCCTTTTGCGCTACTCGAGGAGTACGATTATCGGAAGAGGTGAAAGAAACATTCCCCTTTCCTCCTCTTCCCCCCCGAGCGACCATTACTTCCATTCCGGGATAAAGAAGGTCAGCAAGCATTTCTCCGGTGCGGTTATCAAAAACTTGCGTCCCTAAAGGGACTTCAATCACCAAATCTTCGCCTTTTCTACCTTCCTGCTTTTTCCCTCTACCTCCTTCTCCAGAAAGAGCTTGATAGAGAGGAGAAAAAGCTAAATCCCGAAGAGTTTCTCGGTGAGGAGAAGCACGGAGAAAAACTCTACCCCCTTCTCCTCCTTTTCCCCCATCTGGTCCTCCTCGAGGGATATATTTTTCCCGACGAAAGCTAATCGCCCCATCTCCTCCCTTACCCCCTCGAACCTTAACGATTACTTTATCTACTACCAATTACTCTCCCCACTTTTCAACTATTTTCAGAAAAAACAGAAACCTGCTTTCTATTTCTTTTACTTTCAAAAACAACATAACCATTGCGGAGAGCAAAAAGGGTGTCATCCTTACCTATACCTACATTAACTCCGGGATGAATTTTAGTACCCCGTTGGCGAACAATAATTCCTCCGGCTTTCACAAACTGTCCACCATACACCTTTACTCCTAAACGTTTAGAATTGCTATCTCTACCGTTACGCGCACTTCCTCCCGCTTTTTTATGAGCCATAGTTTCACTCTCCTTCTATTTTTTCAATACTTACTAAGGTCAGAGGCTGACGGTGACCGGTTTTTTTCCGATATTTTATCTTAGGTTTATATTTAAACACTACTACTTTTTTACCTTTACCTTTTTCCAGAATTTTCCCGGTTACTTTCACTCCCTCAAGATAAGGCTTTCCTATTTTCAGCGCTTCATCGCTCTTCCACATAAGAACTCGGTCAAAAACCACTTCTTTCTCTTCCGGTAGCCAGCCCTCTAACTTAATTATACTACCCTCTTGTACAGTGTACTGTTTTCCTTGTGCTTCAATAATAGCAAACATGAATTTCACCCCCTAAAGAACGGTAAAGAATTTACCACAGAAACCAGAATTTAGTCAAATAACTTTTTCCATCTTTTCTCGGACTTCTTCACTACCCACTCCAATGATATTATACCGGCGAGGAGGAAGAGAAGAGTCCACTTTCCACAATATTTCCTTACCGTACAGTTTTTTTAAATTGTCCAGAAATTTTTGCCCTTCTCCCTGGAGATATGCTCCCAATTCTTCTCCCACCGAAAATGCTACCGTAGAGGAAGTAGTATTATTACATATCTCCTCTAACTTACGCAAGAAGTTAACGGCTATAGTTTCTAAAGACAATATTTTTCCCTCTCCTTCACAAAAAGAACAAGGTTCTCGCAAAAAAGAATCTATCTCTTTTCTCAACCTTTTTCTGGTCATCTCTACTAACCCTAATTCACTCATTTCTACTACCGTACAGCGGCTTCTATCTTTCAATAACACTTCCTCTAATTTTCTCACCACTTGCCGGCGGTGCTCTTTTTTCTCCATATCAATAAAATCAACCAGAATTATACCTCCTATATCTCGCAACCTCACCTGACGAGCAAGTTCTTCCGCTGCTTCCATATTAGTTTTAAAAATGGTTTCCTGCAAATTGCCTTTCCCCACGAATTTGCCGGTATTTACATCTATAACGGTCATAGCTTCAGTACGGTCAAAAACCAGATATCCTCCACTCTTTAACCATACTCTTCTACTTAGAGCTTTCTCAATTTCTCGATTAAGACCAAAATGCTCAAATATGTTCTCTCGACTTTCAAAAAGTTTAACCCGATTGCTCAAAGAAGGAGCAATAGAATCTACAAAATCTTTGAGCTTCTGATAACCAAAAAAGGAATTAATCCACACCGTTTCTACTTCCTCATCCATCACATCCCGAACTAAAGTATAGACGAGACTGGCTTCTTCGTAAAGAGCACAAGGAGGAGACATGATCTCAGCTTTTTTCAAAATCCTATCCCACAACCGAAGCAGGTTATCTATATCCTCTTTCAATTCCTCTGGTTTTCTCCCCTCTGCTGCCGTCCGGGCTATTACCCCTATACCGGAAGGTCTCAATCTCTCCAACACCTTTTTCAATCTCTCTCGCTCTTCTGCCGAGCCTACTCGGTGAGAAACTCCCACCGTATCTATACCGGGCATTAAAACCACATATCTACCGGGTAAGGAAATTTTAGTGCTCGCCCGTGCTCCTTTAGTACCCATAGGTTCTTTAGTTACCTGTACCACTATCTCATCACCAGGATGCACCAGCTCTTCCACTTTGGGCACTTTATTTTTATCATCTAAAAGCACATCACCGATAAAAAGAAAAGCATTCTTATCTAAACCAATATTTACAAAAGCGGATTGAATACCAGGGAGGACATTTTCTACCACTCCTTTAAAAATGTTACCGACCAAGCGAGACTGAGTGGCTCGGTCGAAAAAAAACTCCACCACTTTTCCCTCCTCTAAGAGAGCCGCTCGAGTCTCTATCTCCGACATATCAATCACAATTTCTTTCTTCAACTATCTAACCTCCGTTCTACCATAAAACCTCTTCCTTAACTATCCTGGCAGGGTCTTCGCTCCACTTCTCTTCTAATACTTTTGCCCACTCTCCAGCGCTATATAATATTTTTTCCTTTTTAAAAAGGAATAACACCACTAAAAATTCCCCAACCATTTCTTCTTTTTCTTTCTCTATCCCTTCTTCAGTAGGTAAGGGGGAGGCTATCTTTTTCACCGAAGGAGAAAAATAATAAGAGTAGCGCACTCCCTTAATAGACTGGTTAATAGAAGGGAAAGATAGAGGAATAGGGTTTACCTCTTCAATTTTTAACTCAGAAAATACTTCTTTGTTTAGAGCATCCAATAACTCTTGCGGCGATAATTCCCGAGAAAGAGAAACATCCCAATATTCTGCTCTACTCTCCACCCCCAAGGGCAGCGCCGGACCAAAAGAAAGAAGAGGACGAGGATTAAAACCCTGAGAATAAGCAACGGGAAGCTCAGCTCGACGAAAAGCTCTGCTCCATAGACGGCTCAAATCCAACTGAGAAATAAGATGAAAAGGAGCCATCTTTTGATGTTTCACTCGATAACGAAATCTATCCATATTAGCAAACCCCACAATTATAGCAATTTTCTCCTTCCCGGCAGGGAAAAGTTATTTTTTCTTCTTGAGATAATTGATATTCTCTCCATAGAAAATCTTTACTCACTCCTGAAGAAAGATGTTCCCAGGGAAAAATTTCTTCTTTTCCTCGTTCCCGGTGAGTGTAAAAATCCATATTCAGCCCCTCTTCTGCAAATCCCTCTTGCCATCGCTTAAGAGAAAAAAATTCTCTCCAGTTATCCATCATTCCTCCTTTTCGATATACTCGCTCAATAACTGAAGAAACTCTCCGGTCTCCTCGACTTAACACTCCTTCTATCAAGTTCACCTCAAAATCTGACCAATTATAACGAACCCGACGACCTAAAGGATGAAGAAGAGAATGAAGGATATTCATCTTCTCATTCAGGGATTCTATTTCTTCCTGTTTCACCCACTGAAAGGGAGTATGAGACTTAGGAATAAAGGCAGAAATACCAAGATGCACTCCTTTTTTCTTTCCCCGGCGTAAAATTTCTTTCACCAAATCAGCCATACCTCTTATGTCTTCTTCTCTTTCCCCCGGAAGACCAATCATAAAGTAGAGCTTCACTTCCTTCCATCCCCAGGAAAAAGTTTTTTCTATCGTCTGAAAGATATCTTCATCAGTCAAATTTTTATTTATCACTCGTCGCAATCTTTCACTACCCGCCTCAGGAGCAAAAGTTAATCCACTGCGCCGCACTTCCTGCAAAGACCGGGCTACCTCCACAGAAAAAGCATCCATCCGCAGGGAAGGAAGAGAAATGTTCACCTTCTCGTTACTTAACCTAGAAGATAACTCCTTAACCAGATATTCAATATTGGAATAGTCAGTGCTACTCAGGGAAAGAAGGGAAATCTCTTCATAACCAGTACTTCTTACCAATTTCTCTGCTAATTCTATCACTTTTTCTGGAGAGCGCTCTCGGTGAGGACGATAAATCATCCCTGCCTGACAGAAGCGGCAGCCTCGAGTGCAACCCCGAGCTATCTCTAAAGGAATCCGGTCATGAACAATATTAAGGTAAGGAACTATAATTTTTTGAGGATAAGAAGCACTATCGAGGTCTTTCACCCATCTTTTCTTCACCACTCGAGAAGGAGAAATGTTTTTTATTTTCCCATCAGGATAATAAGAAACAGAATAAAGAGAAGGAACATAACAACCTTCTATTTTAGATAACTCCGCTAAAACCTTCTCTCGCCCCTCGTTCTTCATAGCTTTCAATACTTCTACTATTTCTACCAGGGCTTCTTCTCCTTCTCCGAGCAAAAAAACATCAAAAAAGGAAGATATAGGTTCAGGGTTAAAAACACAAGGTCCTCCTCCTAAAACTAAAGGAAAGTCTTCCCCTCGTTCCTCACTCCGCAGAGGAATACCAGCTAAATCGAGAAGATACAAGACATTAGTATAATTTAGCTCGTGTTGGAGACTTATTCCTATCACTTCAAAATCACGAAGAGGAATCTTATTCTCTAAAGAATAAAGAGGAATGTTTTTTTCTTTCATCATCCTTCCCATATCGGGCCAGGGAACAAAAGCTCTTTCCGCTCTAACTCCAGGAAGAGAGTTAAGAATGTGGTAAAGAATTTTCAACCCCAGGTGAGACATTCCTATTTCATAAAGGTCAGGGAAAGCTAAAACTACAGATATTTCAGCTTCTTCTCGTCCCGAAATCATGTTCCACTCTTTTCCCATGTAGCGTGCCGGCTTGCTAACGGAGAGTATCTCCTTCCTAGACAAAGCTTTCCCTAAATCCACTTTTTCCAACTTTCTTTACCTCCACTTTTACTGACATTATAAACCAGACCAGCTGAAGCTAGATTCGCTACTAACGAGCTTCCTCCATAACTTATAAAAGGTAAGGCAATCCCAGTAACTGGCATAATCCCCAAATTCATCCCTATATTCACTGCCCATTGGAAAAGTAAACTTATAGCTAGAAGAGAAGCTAAAATCTTCCCTTCCAAATCAGAAGAGCGAAGAGCGACCACCAAAAAAAGATAAGATAAAACCCCTAATAAAACTATGATTAACATTCCCCCCAAAAAACCCATCTGTTCACACCAAGAAGCAAAAATGAAATCGGTATGCCGCGCAGGTAAAAAATAAAGTTGACTCTGGGTGCCAGAAAGCCAGCCTTGCCCAGTAAACCCCCCTGCTCCGATGGCGATTTTAGACTGCAAAATATGATATCCGCTACCCAATGGGTCTTTCTCGGGATCAATAAAAGATAGTAACCTATCTTTCTGATAATCTTCCAAGACAAACCAGGAAAGAGGTAAAAGCCCTCCTCCTACCCCTCCTATCACTGCCCATTTTCGGGCACTAAAGCCACAAACCAAAAGCGCTCCCAACCAGATAACTAATAAAACCAGGGAAGAACCTAAGTCTGGTTCTTCAAAAACCAGCACCAAGGGAAGGAGAGAAAGTATGCCACTTTTAAAGAGAAGAGGCCAAAAATCGAAATTTTCCCTTTGCTCTGAAAAGTAATGAGTTAAAAATAAAACCAGGAGAATTTTTGCTCCTTCAGATGGTTGCACCGACTGAGAAAAAAGCCATCGCCGAGAACCTGCTTCATCTCCTTTTCCAAAAACCAAAACGGCACCTAGAAATAAAATCATCAAGAAATACCAGAGCCACCCTCTTTTTACCCATTGATGGTAGTCTATCTGACTTAAAAAAATAAAAGCCACCCAGCCCACCAAGTTCCAGATAATTTGTCTACTAAATAAACTTTCTCCCCATTTCTCTCCCCGCAGGGGATCGACACTATAAACTGCCAATATCCCAGTAAGAGATAAAGCAACGAGGATCAAAACTATAGCTTTACTTTCCATTTTTTGCGCCTCGATTTTCTATCCACCATTCAACTAACTTTTTAGCTGCCTGCGCTGCTTCACCACTTCCATCTCCTCCGTGCTCTATCAATACCAGAAAAACCAGCTGGGGATGAGAAGAAGGGAAAAATCCGGCAAACCAGGAATGGTCTTTTCCTTGAGGATTTTGAGCTGTACCAGTTTTGGCCGCCAGCTCAACCGGTAAAGCTCGACAAACTTGACCAGTTCCTTTACTTACCACTTTTTCCATACCTCGAATAAGAGTCTTCCAGGTGCTATCTTTCAATTCTATTTTATCTTGTCGAACTGGAGTAATTTCTCTAATTACTTCTCCTTCACTGCTTAATATTTTTTTAACCACATGAGGCTTATAAACTTCCCCTCGAGTAGCAATGTTACTGACTACCCGATACATCTCAAGAGGTGTAACTAAAAGATACCCTTGTCCGATGGACAAATTGATGGTGTCACCAGGATACCACATCTCTTTAAGCTGCTTCTTCTTCCATTCTGGAGTAGGCAAAAAAGCGGTTTCTTCTCCTGGTAAATCTATACCCGAAGGTTGACCCACTCCTAACTTATTAGCCCAGTTTATAATTTTACTAGGTCCCAACTCTAAACCTACAGTATAAAAAGTGACATTACAAGATTGAGCAATAGCTTCTTCTATACCCACTGATCCATGGCCTCCTCTTCTCCAGCAAGGATAGCGCCACTCATTATAATCCAAAAAACCAGGACAGAAAATTTTCCTATTTTCATCGGTAATTCCTTCTTCTAAAGCTCCAGTAGCTATCACCAACTTAAACAGAGAACCAGGAGGATAAAGAGCCTGAAGAGGACGATTAGTAAGAGGCCTATTCTGATCTTGAACTAAAGTATTCCACTCTTCAGAAGTCATTCCTTGACTCAATAGTTGAGGGTCAAAGCTCGGTTTACTTACCAGAGCTAAAAGCTCCCCAGTATAAGGATTTCCCACTATAATTACTCCATTTTTATCCCCTAACAATTCATAGCTATATTTCTGGAGTTCGCGGTCTAAAGTCAATACTATCGAGTTCTCGAAATAGGGAGAACGATAATCTAAAACCCCCACCACTTCTCCTAAAGCGTTGACTTCTATTCTCCGGTATCCCTTTTCCCCTCGAAGGATAGATTCATACTCCCGTTCTACTCCTACCTTTCCTATCCTATCTTCCATTTCATAACCCTCAG
Source organism: Candidatus Sordicultor aquaticus (assembly GCA_018056825.1). Classification (GTDB taxonomy): domain Bacteria; phylum Atribacterota; class Atribacteria; order Atribacterales; family Caldatribacteriaceae; genus Sordicultor; species Sordicultor aquaticus. Next base: position 861 of record JAGPEW010000020.1, on the reverse strand, counting down.
AGTGTAACGATTCTAATTCCTGAGCATTTATCTTTCCTACATAACCTACCACATTGGCAAATGGTTTTCCTTCCGGATAATGGCGAATCGGATAACTTTCTATCATCACCCCCGGTAAGTCATTTTGGGCCTCCTCTATTTTAATCACCTCTTCTAGGCTCAAAGGGTCAACTAATATTATTTCTCCCCCTCCTCTTTCTGAAAAAGGGGAAATAAGGTCTTTCTTTAAAACTTCCTCTACCCTTTTTTCTATTTCTTCTAACCCTACTTTTGCTCCTCCTTTTTCCCAAACCAGACGAAAACAAGGAACATCTTCAGCTAATACCTGATTGTTACAATCATAAATGCTACCTCGAATAGGAGGTAGAGATATAATTCTTACCCGATTTTGCTCTGATTTTTGCTTATACCAATCCCCTTGCAAAATGCTGAGATACCAGAACCGTAAAGATAGAACTATGATTATAACCAAAAATAAGCGAGAAATATAAGTAATTCTTTGGTTTACCCGCTCCTGCATTTCATCATTCCACATAATTTAACCTCGATTTATTTCTCTCTTTTGCCACCAGTAAAACAAAAAAATGTTAAGAGGAATGCTCAGTAATTTAACTCCTAAAAGAGGAACAAAAGGCAAAGTAGTTCCTTCCAGAGCTGCTACTATCTCCACTAAAATTAGCTCTACCAAAGGGAAACAAAAGAAAATAGTTAAGAGGGAAACAAAGGTGGTAGAAAAAAAATTTACCCAACTATAAGTAAATAAAGCTAATCCCGATAAAACAAAAAGATAAGTTCCCCAGGGGGGGAAAAATACAAAGTCCAAGGTTATCCCTAAAATCACGATGAGAAGAATATCTAAGT
>JAGPEW010000019.1 GCA_018056825.1 Candidatus Sordicultor aquaticus | reverse complement strand
CTTCAATGAGAGCAAGGGCTTTTCCTCCTACCTTCCAAGTAGTGAAATTCTTCATCTCTGGTTCTAGCACGATAGATACGTGAGGCAGATTTCCCAACTGGTTTATCACTTTCTGCCATTTTGAGAGCAAAGAGTCCATCCTGCCTTCCACACATCTCCTGCACCCATAGTAATCACTAAGTCTTCAGGCTTTAATATTTCAAGACATTCTCGAGCTGCGTCTTCTAAATTTTCCACTAACTTAACTTTTTCAAATCCGTCTTTTTTCATTTCCTGATAAATTAACTCTGCTGAAACGCCATCGATAGGTTTTTCTCCAGCAGAATAAATAGGCAAAATAAAAACTTGTTGGAATTTTTCCAAAACCTTAGCCATTTCTCGATATAACTGACAGGTTCGAGTGTAACGATGAGGTTGGAATATCACTATCATTTTTCCCTCTGTATAATCTAGAGCAGTTTGCCATACTGTTAGCATCTCTGTAGGATGATGAGCATAATCATCTACTATTAGAGCTCCTTTTACTCTTCCCACTCTTTCAAAACGCCTTTTTACTCCTCGGAAAGAGGCAATAGCTTTTTTTAAATGGTCTAAGTCTATTCCTAATTTTACCCCCACAGCAATGGAAGCTAAAGCATTATTTACATTGTGCAACCCGGGTATTCGTAATTCAAAATCAGCTAATTTTTTATCTTTCCAGTCTACTTGAAAAAGAAAACCATCTTTCTTTTTCTCTTTAATTCTTCCCCGTACTTCTCCTCCTTCTATACCATAAGTCAAAATTTCCACAGAAGAGAGGTAAGGTAGGATGGAACGAATGGCAGGATGGTCCTGACAAACCACTCCAAACCCTTCTTTTTTAATTTGATGGAGAAAACGAATAAAAGCTTCTTTTTCTTTCTCTAAGTTTCCATAATAAACAAGGTGGTCATCTTCAATATTGGTAACCACAGCACAGAAGGGGTTAAGTTTTAAAAAAGATCCGTCACTTTCATCTGACTCGGCAATAAAAAATTCTCCCTTACCCGCTTTGGCATTTCCTCCAATATCTTCTAATTCTCCTCCGATAGAAACAGTAGGGTCCCAACCTGCTACTTCCAAAAGAAGAGAAATCATAGAAGTAGTGGTAGTTTTACCATGAGTTCCTGCCACAGCAATACCTTTTTTACTGTTCACTAAAGACGCTAACATTTCTCCCCGGGGAATGATGGGAATATTTAATCTTTTAGCCTCTTTTAATTCTTCATTTTCTTCAGGAATGGCAGAAGAAACAATTACTGCTTCTGCACCCCACACTTGCTCTTTTTTGTGACCCAAAAAAACTTGTATTCCTTTTTTTCTCAAACGGGCTATAGCTTCATTTTCCGTAATATCGGAACCACTAACTATATATCCTTGTTCACGAGCTATCAACGCCAGACTACTCATTCCCGTTCCCCCAATACCAATAAAGTGGAGATTACGGAATAATAGATGTATGTTGTTGTCCAATCCCTTTCCCCCTTTTAAGTTCCTCGATTATGGTCTGTGCAATTTGGGAAGCTGATTCCTTTAGATATTCTCCCTTTAAATCAGAAAAAACACAAGAGGAAGAAGCCAAAATCTTTTCCATCTGTTCTATGAGCAAAAGAGGGGTTAAATTCCTTTCTTCTATAACTCGAGCTAATCCCTGCTTTTCTAACCAGAGAGCATTATATAACTGATGATTATCTGCCGCTTTCCCATAAGGAATGACTATCGAGGGCAAGTTAAACCAAAGAAGTTCAAAAACAGTGTTAGCTCCCGCTCTAGTGATAGCAAGATCTGCTGCAGCATAAACTATCCCTGGTTGAGAAACAAAAGGATAAACTATATAAGGGAAGGAAAATCTATCTACTAATTTTTTAACTCGTTGAAAGTCTTCTTCACCAGTGATATGAATCACCTGCCATCCCTTTTCCTTTAACCAATCTTTAGTTTCCAAAAAATTAGTATTAATTATCTCTGAACCCCGACTTCCTCCCATGACTAAAACAGTGTTTCTATTCTCTTCCAGCCCTAATTCCTGTCGAGCTTCTTCTTTCCTCCCTTTCCAGTTCATTACCTCTTCTCGCAGAGGGTTACCTTTTACTTCAATCTTTTCCTCTCTACCTTTCCAGTAAATCATAGCCTCCGGAGCGGGAATAAAAATCTTTTTAGCCCAGCGAGATACTAATCGATTAGATAACCCGGGATAAATGTTTTGCTCATGAAGATAGATAGGAATACCCAAAATTTTTGCCCACACTGCACTCAAAAGAGAAAGGTAACTTCCCATCCCCAATAAAGCTCGGGGGTGATAGTGAAGAAAATTAAAGGCAGTTTGGAAAAACCCTACTAAGTTATCTCCCAACATAGAGAAAAAAGAAAGTCCCCATTTTCTATCCCAACCTCGAGCTCGAATGAAAAGAAGAGGAAAACCTGCCTCTTTAACTAACTTTTCTTCCATCCCTCGTTTAGTTCCCAAAAATATTACTTGCCAGTTTTCTTTTTTTATTTCCTGAGCAATACACAGAGAAGGAAAAATATGTCCTCCTGTCCCTCCTCCAGCAATAAAAATTTTATCCATCTATGTTTTTGCCTCGCGCAATATTAAACAAAATACCCAGTTCGCTAAAAGTTATAATTAAAGAAGAGTTGCCATAACTCACCAGAGGCAATGTTACCCCCGTAACCGGAAGAAGCTTTAACACTGCACCCATGTTGATAAAAACCTGCAACATTATACTGAGAGTAATACCCATAGCTAACAGCCCTCGAAATTCGTCCTGAGACTCTTGAACAATTTTCCAACCTCGCCATAAGACAATAATAAATAATATTATCACTGCAGAAGTTCCTATAAAGCCTAGCTCCTCTCCTATGATAGCAAAAATGAAATCAGTATGGCGGTCGGGAAGGAAAAAAAACTTTTGCCGACTCTCTCCTAATCCTACACCCCTTACCCCACCTGAGCCTAAAGCTATTAGAGACTGAATAATATGAAATCCTTTACCTAAGGGGTCTTTCCAAGGGTCAATAAAAGAAGAAATTCTATCTTGCCAGTAATCTTGTCCTCCAAAAAAAATGAGAAACATACCGCTAGGTATTAAAACCAATAAAATAAGAAGGAGATGTTGCAACTTACTTCCTCCTAAAAATAGCATAACAAAAGCAATCAAAAATAGAAAAAAGGCGGTACTTAGGTCTGGCTCCATTAACACTAAAAGACAGATTAAGCCTATTAAAATCATAAAGGGTATAACCCCTCGTCGAAAATCCTCTACTCTATCCTTATAATTGGCTAAAGCATCAGCTAAATATAAAACTATACTCAATTTAGCTAATTCAGAAGGCTGGAAATTCAGAAATCCCAAGTTTATCCACCGGTAAGAGCCTCCCCCCATCCTACCTATGCCAGGAATAAAAACCAACACCAAAGATATAAAAGTCGCTAAAAGCAAAAACCGGTTCATGCTCCGTAGGCGGTCTAAAGAAATAAAGGTAAATATAGTTAAAAAAATAAACCCTAAGATAATTCCTAAAATATGTTTTTTTAAGAAGTAAAAAACATCACCATAAGCATACAAAGCGGTGGTCATGCTAGCACTAAATACCATAGTAATTCCTAAAAGTAGGAGTAAAAAGGTAGACCAAAAAAGATAGGGATCAATATCCCACCACCATTTGGTTTTAAAAGAAAACTTTTCGTTATTAATGGGAAAACCCAGTTTGTTCCAGTTCATATACCAACTGACGGAAGTGTTCCCCCCTTTCTTCAAAGCTATGGTATTGGTCCCAACTAGTACAAGCCGGAGAAAGAAGAATGGCATCACCATCTTGAGCTAAACTTCTAGCCCTTTTTATTGCTTCTTCTAAAGAAGAGACTAAATACCGCTCCACATGAGAGGGAACAAATTTTTCTATCAGATTCCGAGACTCTCCATAAATAACCACTGCTTTAACCTTCCTATTTTGGAGCGCAGAGGTAAGTTCGCTAAAGTCATCAACTTTCGCTTTCCCCCCCAATATTAAAACTATAGGGCAACACAAGGACTCTACTGCTACTTTAGTCGAAGAAGGAGTAGTAGATTTAGAATCGTTAAAATAATCTATTCCCCTCCAGCTTCCTACCTTTTCCAAACGATGAGGAAGAGGAGAGAGAGAAGGCAGTATCTCTTCTACTACTTTACTTGCCACTCCCAAAATCAGAGCTATGGATATAGCGACAAGCAAGTTTTCCTGTTGGTGTTTTCCGGGTAGAGAAAAGCGAGAAAGAGAAAAAAGAAATTCTTCACCCTGAAAAAGCTCATTCCCTCTGATGTAAAATCCCTCAGCGAGTTTTTTATCTCGAGCAACAGGTATCAACTGAGATTTAACCAATCGGGAAAAACGAGTTGACCAGTTACTAGTAGAAAAATTAACTATAGCAAAATCGTTTCTTCCCTGGTTTGCAAAAATGCGGGATTTCGCTTGAAAGTAATCTTCTATAGAAGAATGATAATCTAAATGATTAGGGAACAAATTAAGTATCGCAGCTACCTTAAAATGGGCTCTTTTAATACGAGATAATTGGAAACTACTCAACTCCACTACTCCCCAATCAAATTTTTCAGGACTAGAAAGACTTTCTATCAAAGGATAACCCCAGTTTCCTCCCATAAAAACTGACCAACCAGCTCTATCCAAAATTTGTTTGGTCCAGAAAACAGTAGTACTTTTTCCACAAGAGCCAGTAATTCCAATAAGAGGAAAAGAAATAAATCGAGTAGCCAACTCTATTTCACTGATTACTGGTATTCGGTGTTCTTCTAAGGTCTGTAAAACTGGATGAGTTGGTGGTATACCAGGACTAGTGATGACTTCACAAATAGAAGAAAAATCAGTACTTAGAAACTGAGAAGAAGAAAGAAACTTAAAATCACCATTTTCCCTTATATCTTGAGGTATTTGCTCTTCTTTAAGATAATCATCTATAGCCCAAATTTCTTCTCTTCGCTTTAAAAGGAATCGACTTACTGCTATTCCTGTTTTACCCAGACCCAAAACTACTCTCATTTTTACCTCACTATTCCCAAAATCGCTGCTATAACTCCCACTCCTTGGATAATCCAGAATCTAATGGTAATTTTACTTTCTTTCTCTCCTCGGAGTTCAAAGTGATGATGAAGAGGACTCATAAGAAATATTCTCTTGCCCCACACTCGGAAAGAAAACACTTGAAGGATTACTGAAAGAGTATCTAAAACATAAACCACTCCAGCTAAAGCTAATATCCAAGAATAACCGGAAAAAAGAGCTAAAACTCCCATAAGAGCTCCCAAAGACAAAGACCCACAATCTCCCATAAAAATCCGCGCTGGCCAGAAATTAAACCAGAGAAAGGAAAGTAGGGCTCCAGCAAAGATAGCAGCTATCCGAGCTAAAGAAAAATCTCCTTTCCAGAAAAAAAGCCCCGCCCAAAAAGCAAAAGTTAAAATTCCACAGCCTCCTGCTAATCCATCTAAACCATCAGTTATATTAAAAGCATTAGTGGAAGCTAAAATTAAAAATAAACTGTAAAGAAAAAAAGGTATCTTTCCCAATTCTATAATTCCATCCCCATAGGGAACCATTAAATAGTGAGGAAAAAGAGGAAATCCTAAAATCAAAATGAAAACAGAAAATACTAGTTCCAGAAGAAATTTGTGGCGAGCTTTTAAACTCCAAGGTTTACCTTGGAAACTTTTAAAATAATCATCTACCCAGCCTAAACCACCAAAAGATAATAGAGTTATCAATATAATTTTAATTGGATAGGTAAGTTGCTCAAAAAAAGAGAGTACCAATAAACCAGAGAGAATAATAATTACTCCTCCCATGCTGGGAGTATTTTCTTTGTAAAGATGAAGATTGGGGCCTTCTTTTTTTATTTTCTGGCCTATATGGTTTTTTTCCTGCCAGCGAATATAAAAAGGAAAAAGAAATAAGCTTAAAGTAAAAACTAAAAGAAGAGAAAAAACTACACTCTTAATTTCAGGCATGATCTTCCCTCCACTCTGGAGGAATAGCTTTTTCTAATTCTAACTTTCTCGACCCTTTAAAGAGTATCACCCATCGCTCTCCTTGAGGTAAATAATGAGAAAGAAATTCTCGCACCTCTAGGGAGTTAGAAAATAGCAAAAACCGACCTTCTTCTATCTCCTCTTTAGCCACTTCTTCCGCTCTCTTCTTCATTTCTTCCCCTACTAATAAAACTCGAGAAAGAGAAGATTTTCTTAACTCTTTCAAAAACCGCCGATGAACTTGAGGAGTAGCACTCCCTAATTCTAACATATCTCCCCAAACCCCCCAGGTTTCAAAACCCCAAGGATTTAAAGAATTTAAAAACCGCAAAGCTTTGTGAGAAGAAAGGGGATTAGCATTATAAGAATCATCAACGATAACTCCTCCCCGATAAAAGAAAAAATTACCTCTCCCGGAAGGAGGTTGCCAGTTTTTTAAACTCTCCGCTATTTCCTCCACCCCTATACCTAATTCCCGAGCCAGGTGAAAAGCAGGCAGAAGCATCACTGCTACCTCAGGGAAAAAGAAAGGAGCTTCAAAGTAAAAGCTTTCTTCTCTCTCTTTTATTTCTATCTTAGCTTTCCAAGTGAGAGGGTTGAGAAAAAAGCTTTTTAAGTAAATATGATTGGCAGAAGACATGCCAAAAGATACGATTTTTTTCCCTTTTATCTCTTTATTTTCTCTAATTAATGTACTCCATTCTTGGTCAGTATTAAGATAAATTATCTCGGTTTTTCCTCTCACCAGTTTAGCTTTTTCTTCCACTATTTCTTCTATACTGCCTAAACCTTCCATGTGCCCCTCTCCAAAAGAAGTAAAAACCACAAGATGAGGCTCGATCATTTCTGCCAATTCTTCCATTTCTTTTTTTTGACTTATCCCCGCTTCTATTATCAGATAATCACTGTTCTCCTTGAAATTAGCTAAAGAGCTTGCTACTCCTATCACAGTGTTAAAACTTTGAGGGGTTGCTTCCACTAAAAAACGAGGGGATAAAAGAGAGGTAAAAAAAGTTTTGCATGTAGTTTTACCTGTTGTCCCGGTTATAGCAATTTTATATCCTAATAACTTCTGCGAAGCTTTTTTCCCCAAATAACGAAGAGCTAAAAGAGTATCTGACACTTGAAAAACGTAAACTCCGTTTCCTCTTCCTTCAAAATGATTAACTAAAATTCCCGGAGCTCCTTTTCTTATTGCTTCTTCTACAAATAAATGTCCATCAGTTCTTTTACCTTTTAGCGCTACAAAAAGTTGTCCAGCTTTCAAGAAACGGCTATCAATAGCCACTCCTTCCAGAAAAGGGGCATTGCCTTTTTTTCGTATTTCAGCTTGAGTAACTTCTACTATTTCTTGAGGATAAAACTTCATCTTTCTTTTCCTTCAATATCCTCCCCGCTACGTAATGGTCATTATGGGGAATCATTTTTCCATTATAAACTTGAAATCTCTCCGGGCCCTTACCAGCCAAAAAAACGGTATCTCCCTTTTGAGCCAGTTCCAAAGCTCTTCGAATAGCTTCCACCCGATCTAAAATTAACTCAAAATGTAGATTTTTAGTCTTCTCTACTCTTTTTACCCCTTCTAAAGCATCTAAAGCGGTTCGCTCTGGATTCTCTCCTCGAGGATTATCAGCGGTAACAATACATATATCACTGAAACGAGCCACTGTTTCTCCAATAAAAGGCCTTTTACTCCTATCTCTCTCTCCCCCACAACCAAACACGGTGATTACTCTTCCGGGAGTTAAATCTTGCACCAGAGAAAGGCTTTTCTCCAATCCATGCCAGTTATGAGCAAAATCTACTATTATAGTAAAATCCTGTCCTTCCTCTACAAACTCCCATCGGCCAGGAACCCAGTGAACTCGAGACAGGGCTTCTTGTATAATATTCATATCTAAGCCATAAAAAAGAGCTAAAGAAATAGCAGAAAGAGCGTTATATACATTATGAATCCCGGGGAAATTAATTACCACTTCTATTTTTCCCCACGGACTTCTCACTGTAAAAGAACCTCCTCGCAGAGAATTAATGATATTTTCTCCTCTTATTTCCACTTCTTTGTTTAACCCATAAGTGAGAAAAGGAACACCTATTCTTTTTATCATTTTAAGACAATTTCCATCATCTCCATTTACTGCTACCACTCGAGGATAATTTTTAGAAATATTTCCTTCTACCATCCGGAGAAGTTTTCTTTTACTTTCAAAATAATGTTCAAAAGTGCGATGAAACTCCATATGCTCAGGAATTAAGTTGGTGACCAAAGCAGAATCAAATTTTACCCCTTCTACCCTTCCCAAGGCCAGAGCATGAGAGGAAACTTCTACCACTACGTCCTTTATACCCATTTCTCGCATCTGATAAAGATGGCGAAAAAGAGAAAGAGACTCCTCAGTAGTATTTACTGCTTCCTCTTCTCTAGGACCTATAATGTTCCGAGCCGTAGTAAGGAGACCACAGGGAAGGCCACTTTTTTCCCAAATAGCTCGAAGGAAAAAACAAGTAGTAGTTTTTCCATTGGTGCCTGTCACTCCTATAACTCTAAGAGAAGAAGAGGGATCGCCATAAAAACAAGAAGAGGCCAAAGCCAAAGCTTTTCTTCCCTCAGAAACTAAAACCCAGGATGCTTTAGTTTCGAAAGGAGCAAACTCTCTTTTTTCTAAAACTACCAACACTGCTCCTCTTTCTATCGCATCTTCAATGTAAAAGTGACCATCAGTGTTAGAACCAGAAAGAGCAAAAAAAACATAGCCTGGTTGCACTCGACGGGAGTCGAAGGCCAGACCTCTCACCTCTTCCTCTGGACTTTTAATTTTTCCTTCTTTAAAAGAAAATGAAGACAATAATTGACCTATAGTCAAAATAATCCTACCTC
>JAGPEW010000018.1 GCA_018056825.1 Candidatus Sordicultor aquaticus | reverse complement strand
CTATGTGCTCCTCGAGAGGCAGAGGAAAAAATAAATTTAGCTATGAGTGAATTTAAAACTCAAGCTCAAATCATAGCTGGGCTCTTAGGACAAAGAAAAGAGAGGAGTATGGGAAAAGATATGGTAGAGGTTTACCTTTCTTTTGAACCTCGTCCTCGTTGTGAATATGATAAGTATGTACAGAGAATTAAAGAAATAGAATCTAAGGAGGTAAAAGGATGAAAAAAATTGCTCTTTTAGGAGCAGGTTTTATTGCCGGGGTGCACATGGAGGGATGGAAAAGAGTAGAAGGAGCAAAAGTCTGCGCTTTTTTTGAAACCAATCCAGAGAAAGCTTCTGCTTTTCACCATACCTATCAAATTCCTCACTACGATTCTTTTTCTCGGCTTTTGGAGAAAGAAGAAGTAGATATAGTAGATATTTGCCTGCCCACTTTTTTACATCGAGAATATACGGAAATGGCCGCTTCTAACCAGAAACACGTTTTTTGCGAGAAGCCCATAGCTCTAACTAGCGAAGATGCTGAAGCGATGAAACAGATTTGTGAAAGGAACAAAGTGCAGCTTATGGTAGGACAAGTTCTGCGCTTTTGGGGAGAATATGTAAAAACTCAAGAATTGATAACCGAAGGTGCAATAGGTGAAGTTTTATCAGTGGATGCTTTTCGTCTTTCTCTTCCCCCTACTTGGTCGGTGGATAGCTGGATATTAAAACCGGAGTTAAGCGGAGGAGCAGCTATAGATTTGCATATTCACGATTTAGATTATGTAAACTGGCTATTGGGAAAACCACAAGTAGTTTTTGCTCAAGGGGTACGCTCTTCTCAGAATTCTTGGGACCATATGGTTACGGTAGTGAATTATGGTGGGGTGATAGCTCATGTTGAAGGAGGATGGATGATGAGGGGGGAATTCCCTTTCACCTGTGGCTTCCGTATTTTAGGAGAGGAAGGAGTTTTAGAATGGTCTTCTCGTGCTGGGGTAAACATTGAAGAGAGAGGAAAAGTAAATCCTTTGGTGATTTATAGAAATGGAGAAACCAAAAAAGAAATCGAAGTTCGAGAAGAAGACCCCTATTATCTGGAGCTTAAATACTTCTTAGATTGTGTCGAGAACAATAAACCTATAGAGAGAGGAACTCCCCAGCAGGCCATTTTAGCTTTGCAATTAGCTCTGGCGGCTCGGAGCTCAGCGGAAAAAGGAGAGACGGTAAAATTTAAGTAGTGATGAGGAAGATACTTTTAGTAGATAAAGGCACTTTGTGGCCAGAGAAAATAGGTAATTGGCTGCGGGAAGAAGGTTATTACCTTATTGCCGTTAGAAACCGAGATTTAGCCATTAATTGCTTAGAAAAAGAAGAGATAGATATAATATTGGTGGAAGAAAAAATTCTCCGAGAAAATGGCTTTTCTTTGCTCTCTTTTCTTCGTCAATCTTTTCCCGATGTGGTAATAATTGCCTTGGGAGAGAGCAGTGATTCTTTTCCTCTCCCGGAGTTATTTTCTAAGGGAGTATATGATTATATTTCTACTTCTTTTGCTCCTTCTCGTATTCTCTCGGTAATAAAAAGAGCGGAGGAAAAGATTTCTCTATTAGAGGAAAATAAAGATTTAAAGAAAAAAGTAGTTGGTCGTCCTTCTTTTGCTGGTATCACTGGAGTCTCGGAGAAAATGCAGCGGGTTTTCAGTTTAGTTCTTCAGGTATCTCAGGTAAAAAGACCAATTCTTTTAGTAGGAGAACAAGGAACAGGTAAAGAGTTGGTAGCTCGAGCTATTCATCAATATGCTTTTTCTGAAGAGAAGCCTTTTTTTAAGGTTCTCTGTGCCACCTTGCCTTTAGAAATTTTACCTCGAGAAAAGCCAGAAGAGGGAACTATTTACTTTGAGGATGTGCATCTTTTACCCTATAAACAACAAGCGGAGATGTTAGAGTTTTTGGAAGAATATCGATTTGGCAAAAAATCATCAGATTTACGAATTATTGCTTCTTCTGAAGTTCCTTTAGAGGAGAAAGTAGCAGAGGGGTCTTTCCGTGACGACCTTTATTATTTTCTCAATGCGGTTAAAATTGAAATTCCTCCTTTGCGAGAGCGTAAAGAAGACATTCCTTTTTTAGTAGATCGCTTTTTACAGGAAATCGAAGAAGAAACGGGAAGAGAAGGAATTAGAGTGGATAAGGAAGCTCTTCGCTTTCTTTTGGAATATGATTGGCCGGGGAATGTCATCGAATTGCGTAATACTTTAGAGGGTATGGTTATTCTCGCCTCTTCGGATTTACTTACCTCTGAAGACTTGCCCGATTACATTAAAAAGAGACAACGAGAGGAGCTACTAGGAGTAAAGGTAGGGATGAGCTTAGAGGAGGTAGAAAAAATTCTTATCCAAGAAACTTTGAAATTTACTCGCTTCAATAAGAGTAGGACTGCCCATATTTTGGGGATAAGCCTGCGCACTCTTTATCGAAAAATGGAGCAATACGATTTGGACTTGAAACGGAAATAATTTTTGTCATTTTGACAAGATATTTTTTTATTTTTGTCAAAAAATTAAAATGTTGGCGGGGATTTTTTGACAAAATGACAAAAAATTTACCTTGATTTATCTTGCCATACTCTTGAAAAAATGGTTTACAGGAATTAAAATATGCAGTGGTTAAATTGAAGAAAGGGGTGATAAGGAATGAAGATTAAACCATTAGGAGATCGCATATTAGTACAAAGAGTGGAAGAAGAGGAAGTGAAAAAGGGAGGCATTATAATCCCGGATACGGCGAAGGAGAAACCTCAACAAGGGAAAGTAATAGCAGTAGGTACGGGTAAAATCAGTGAAGACGGTAAGCGCTTGCCCTTAGAAGTTAAAGAGGGAGACAAGATTCTCTTCGGTAAATATGCTGGTACAGAAGTGAAAATTGGGGACGAAGAATACCTCATCATGCGTGAAGATGATGTTTTAGGTATAATTGAAGGTTAAGAGAAGGGAGGTATGATCGATGGCTAAGCAAATTTTGTTTGACGAAGAAGCACGACAGAAAGTTCTAGAGGGAGTTAAAACCCTAGCTGAAGCTGTGAAAGTTACCCTGGGACCCCGGGGAAGAAACGTAATTATAGAGAAAAAATTCGGTTCTCCTCTTATTACTAAAGATGGGGTTACAGTGGCTAAAGAAATTGAATTAGAAGACCCCAGTAAAAATGTAGGAGCTCAACTGGTTAAAGAAGTAGCTTCTAAAACCAGCGATATAGCTGGAGACGGAACTACTACTGCTACAGTTTTAGCTGAATACATATATAAAGAAGGACTGCGAGCAGTGATAGCTGGTTCTAACCCTATGCTTCTTAAACGGGGCATTGATAAAGCAGTAGAAGCAGTAACCAATAAGCTAAAAAGCATAAGTAAAGAAGTAAGTGGCAAGAAAGAAGTGGCTCAAGTAGCAACTATTGCTTCTAACAATGATGAATCTATTGGAAATATCATTGCCGACGCTATGGAGAAAGTGGGTAAAGACGGAGTTATCACCGTTGAAGAAGCCAAGGGCTTGGAAACCACTTTGGAAGTAGTAGAAGGATTGCAGTTTGATAGAGGTTATCTCTCTCCTTATTTTGTAACTGACCCTGATAGAATGGAAGCAGTTCTTGAAGATGCCTATATTTTAATCTATGAACAGAAAATCTCAGCAGTGAAAGACTTGCTTCCTATTCTAGAAAAAGTGGTGCAGAGAGGGAAACCTTTATTGATTATCGCTGAAGATATAGAAGGAGAAGCCTTGGCTACTTTGGTAGTTAATAAGCTCAAAGGAGTTATTAACTGCGTAGCAGTTAAAGCTCCGGGCTTTGGCGATAGAAGAAAAGAAATGCTGCAAGATATAGCTGTGGTTACTGGAGGAACATTCATTTCTAGCGACTTAGGAATAAAGTTAGAGAATATTACTCTTGATGATTTAGGCCAAGCTAGGAAAGTGGTAGTGGATAAAGAGAATACCACTATTGTAGAAGGAGCCGGTAAAAAAGAAGACATTATGGCTCGTATGAACCAGATTAAGAAACAAATTGAAGAAACCACTTCTGATTACGACCGAGAAAAATTGCAGGAACGATTAGCCAAAATTGCCGGTGGAGTAGCAGTAATCCGAGTAGGAGCAGCAACTGAAGCAGAGATGAAAGAAAAGAAAGCCCGAGTAGAAGATGCCTTGAATGCTACCAGAGCAGCAGTGGAAGAAGGAATAGTTCCCGGAGGTGGAGTGGCTCTAATTCGTTGTGAATCAGCTATTGATGAGCTGAACCTAAATGGCGATGAAAAAATCGGTGCTTTGGTGGTGAAAAAAGCCTTGAGTGAACCAGCAAAAATGATTGCTCAAAATGCTGGGGAAGAAGGCTCGGTAATAGTAGAAAAGATTAAAGCTTCTGATAACATTAGCTTTGGCTATAATGCGTTAACCGGGAAATTCGTGGATATGTTAGAAGATGGAGTAATTGACCCGGCAAAAGTAGTGCGTGTTGCTCTGCAAAATGCATCTAGCGTAGCGGGCATAATGCTTACTACCGAATCAGTAGTCACTGAAATTCCCGAAAAAGAAAAAGCTCCAGCTATGCCCCCTATGCCTGAGTATTGATAGGTGAGGTATAATAATAAGTAAAGGTGAATGAAACCACCCGGTAGAGATATCTCTACCGGGTGGTTTACCATCTGGAGGTGAAAACAATGCCGGTTTATGAATATCAATGCACTCAGTGCGGTAAAACTTTTGAAGAGCTTCAATCTTTTAGCGATAAACCAGTAGCTCAATGCCCTTTCTGTAAGGGAAGAGTTAAAAGATTGATTGGTAGAAATATAGGGTTAGTGTTTAAGGGGAGCGGTTTTTATTGCACTGATTATCGTTCTCCTAATTCTTCCAGTTCTACGAACTCTTCTAGTTGCAGTACTTGCTCGAGTAGTGACTGCTCTAGTTGTAGTGGAGGGAGTAGTTCTTAGTAAAGAATATGGACCTGTGGGGATATCTTTTAATTGCCGGATTGTTAGTTCTTTTGGCCTTGGTGGGAGGAGCGAGAAGAAAGAGCTCCTCGGTTTCGGTATCTGAATTCTGGCATGAGAAGGAGAGAGAGTTTGGAGAAAAAGAAATTCTTTCTGGATTTTCTCGCTATTTAGGAGGCCACCCTCGTTTTGAAGCAATAAGTGATGGCCTCCTTTTTTTGATGTCTAAAAGCTTGCGGTTTGAGAATTTTGAAAAAGGTCCTAACATTTTTGGTATCGCTCCTCCTTTTGAAAAAATAGCTATTCGCATTCCTCTTTCTCAAATAGAAGGAATAGAGTCCCTTTCGGAAAAAGAGCTCTGGTCTAGAGATTTGGGAAATCAATTGTGGAAGTATCATCGCCTATCCCGTCGCCCTTTTTATCTTGCTGTTAAATACAGAGATGAGTGGCAGGGAGAGCGGACTCTCTACTTTGATAGTATGGTAGATGTCGATACCTGGAAACAGGAGTGGGAAAAAGCTAAAAGCAATTATGTCCCGGAAGAAGAAACCAGGGAAACTGGACTTTGCCCTCAATGCGGAAAAAAGATAGATCCTGATTTCAAACTTTGTCCTTATTGTGGATGCAAGCTTTCTTAAGGAGATAGATATGTCTTTTCAAGTAGGACACTACCAAGATTTTTCTAAAGCTACAGGATGCACGGTTTTTCTGTTTGAAGAGCCCAATCGAGCGGTAGCTGCAGTACGAGGGGGAGCTCCGGGAGGTCGAGAAACTGCTACCCTTTTCCCTGGAAACTTGGTGGAGGGAGTGGATGCCATATTCTTTACCGGAGGTAGCGCTTTAGGCCTTTCCTGTGGGGAAGGAGTGGTAGATTTCTTACGGGAAAGAAAAAGAGGTCTTAAAACTCCGGGAGGGATAGTTCCCATTGTGGCGGGAGCAGTGATTTATGATTTGGAGTTGGGAGAACCATATTCTCCGGATAGAAAATGGGGATACAATGCTTCTTTATCGGTAGAAGAAATTATAAAAGAGGGAACTATCGGAGCAGGAACGGGAGCTACGGTAGGAAAACTTATGGGGATGGGGAAAGCAGTAAAAGGGGGGTTTGGAAAAGGAAGAGCTAAAGTAGATGGGGAGGAGATATATGCTTTTGTAGTTACCAATTCCTGGGGAAATGTCTACCATCCCCAAACTGGAGAATTGGTGGCAGGAGTTAAATTAGAAAAGCGAGGGATAATTCCTTCTCCTTTTAATACCACTTTAACTTTAATAGTTTTTGATTTCTTTCTCTCCCGAGAGGAATTGCTTTCTCTGGCGGGAGTAGTTCATTCTGCTCTGGCTTCTTGTATTCGTCCTTTTGCCACTCTTTATGATGGTGATACTATTTTTTTAGTATCTACAGGGAAAAAGAAAGTAAATGATTATTTGGCTCTAGTCTCAGGAATTTATGAAAGTGTAGAAGAGGGAGTTTTAAATTCGGTCACCAAAGCGACAGGGCTGGCTGGCGTTTTAGCTAAAAATGATATAATAGCTTAAATCTTACCGCTGACCGCGGGCAGCGAGTGAGGAGATATTAGAACTTTCCCGTCTGGTATCTAAAAAGAACTGGAACGGAGGTGTTTTTTGTGGAGACAAGAACTAAGAAATTCGTTTTAGCTGGTGTTTTGGGGGCAATTTCCGTGGTTTTAAGCATCACCCCTTTAGGACTTATTCCTGTTCCCAACCTTTCCTCTTACGCCACTACTATGCACATTCCTGCTATAATAGGAGGGATTATAGGTGGACCGGGGGTCGGGGCTTTAGTGGGATTGATTTTAGCTTTTTCCACTCTTCACCTATTTGCCGGTAACGTTTTAGCCTGTTTTCTACCTCGTATCCTCATCGGGGTGGTGGCCTATTATATCTGGAGGTGGTCGGGTAAGAAAGACTGGGGAATAGTGCTGGGAAGTTTGGGAGGAACTTTTACCAATACCATAGGAGTATTAGGTTTAATGGTGGTAACTGGTTTCTTTACCTGGGAACAAGTTTTACCTGTTTTGGTCCTTAATGGAGTTTTGGAATTAGTCATCTCTGGTATTTTAGCGCTACCTTTGGTGCGCATTCTAAAGCGGGTGGTGAAAATTTGAGTAAAATATTGGTTATCGATGTCGGAAATACTCATACTACCTGGGGAGTGTATGACGATAAAGTGCTTCTTGCCAACTGGCGCGTATCTACTTCCCCCTTTCGTACTTCTGATGAGTGGAGCTTTGTATTTCGAAATCTTTTAGAAGAGGAAAACATAGAAAAGTCTACTTTAGAACGGGCAGTCATTTCCTGTGTAGTTCCTCCGGTGTTAGGTGCCTTCGAGTACCTTTTCCGA
The DNA here is from genome assembly GCA_018056825.1 of Candidatus Sordicultor aquaticus. Lineage (GTDB taxonomy): Bacteria > Atribacterota > Atribacteria > Atribacterales > Caldatribacteriaceae > Sordicultor > Sordicultor aquaticus. The sequence goes on along the minus strand of JAGPEW010000018.1, from coordinate 1,808 downwards.
GAGAAGTGGCATCTTCCCTATCTTTCTGTAGGGCCGGGGGTTAAGACAGGTCTTTCTCTTCGGGTAGAAGCCAAAGAAGTGGGTGCAGACCGGGTGGTTAATGCTTTAGCTGCATCTTCTCTTTATGGAGGAGATTTAATCATCATAGATTTTGGCACTGCTACCACTTTTTGTGCCGTAACGAAAAACAAAGAATATTTAGGGGGAGTAATTGCTCCGGGAATAAGTATATCGGCTGAAGCGCTTTATGAGAAAACTGCCAAGCTTCCTCGAGTGGATATTGAAATTCCTGCTCACATTGTGGGCAGGAATACAGTGGAAGCTATGCACTCCGGGGTTTTTTTTGGTCATATTGGCCTATCTCGGGAGATTGTCAAAAAGATGAAAGAAGAATTTTCTCTGGAGGCAAAAGTAGTGGGTACAGGAGGATGGAGCATTTTTTTGCACCGCTATTGTGATTTCATTGATATTTTTGATCCGGTTTTGACTTTAGAGGGTTTGAGGATTATCCATGAGCTCAACCAAGAATGAAGAACAACAATTAGCCATTGTGGGAGGACAGTCTAAAATCAGTGGTAGTTTTCAAGGAGGAGATTTCTTAATTGTAGAAGGAGAATTTACGGGCTTAATCCAATGTCGAGAGTTAGTGGTAACCAGAAAAGGTAAAATAGAAGCCTGGGTGGAAGTGGAAAATATGGAAACCTGGGGGAATATTGGTGGTTTCTCTCGGGTTAAAAAAGCAGTTTGTCGTAAGACCTCCCGGATAGGGGGTTGTATTATGGGAGGAGGTATAGCTTTAGAACCGGGGGCTATAATTGAAGGGTCGTTGGCTTTTGAAAAAGTGGAGGATGTAGAAAATGAAAGAAAAGAGAGTAGTTAGCGCAAGCCTGGGCTCTTCCAAAAGAAATCATCGTGCCGAAGTGGAACTTTTGGGGTGTAAGGTATCAGTAGAAAGAATAGGAGTGGATGGGGATAAAAATAAGTTTGTAGAGCTATTGAAAAGTTTAGATGGCAAAGTAGATGTTATTGGCTTAGGAGGAGCAGACCTTTACCTGCGAGCGGGAAAATATCGTTATGAAATAAAAGATGTAGCACGATTGGTCTCTGTGCTACGGGAAACACCCATTGTAGATGGGGGAGAGTTAAAAGAAGCCTGGGAGCGGGAAGTCCCTCGTTATTTGCGAGATAGTGAGGGAATAGATTTTAAAGGGAAAACTGCTTTAATAATGAGTGGAATGGACCGTTATGGGTTAGCCGAAGGTCTTTATCGAGAAGGGTGCCGTCTTCTCATTGGAGATTTACCTTTTGCCGTAGGTGTTCCCGGAGCCCTGCGTCATTTAGGGACTCTCCGTTTTTTATCAGTGTTGATGATGCCTGTTTTGCGTCGTCTTCCTATTGATGTTCTTTATCCCACCGGGAAAAAACAGGAAGAGCGTAAACCTCGTTTTAGTGGTTATTTTGAACAAGCAGATATAATTGGAGGAGATTTCCTCTATATCTGGCGCTTTATGCCCGATCAATTGCCAGGTAAAATGATAATCACCAATACTGTGACCTCTCAGGATGTGTTGGAGATGAAAGAAAGAGGAGTAAAGATTCTGGTTACCACCACCCCGGAGATGAATGGTCGTTCCTTTGGCACTAATGTTTTACAGGCTATTTTTGTAGCTATTCTGGAAAAAAAGCCTGAAGACATAAAACCTGAAGAATATTTAGAGCTGATGAAAAAGTTGAATATCCAGCCTCGAGTGGTAAGATTATAGCACGGCAATAGGGGATAAACCCCCTATAACCCCGAACTATAAAGG
>JAGPEW010000017.1 GCA_018056825.1 Candidatus Sordicultor aquaticus | reverse complement strand
GGTTAAAGGAACTATTGACAATGCTCTAGTAGGCAAAAATAATCGTCTTCTCCTCCTTATCTCCTTGGGAGTGGTGATCCTGTTTTTCTTTAAAGGGTTAGCTTCTTATCTCCAAAATTTATGGATTTCTTATTCTGCTTTTCGAGCTATAACTCGCCTGCGTTCCGAGCTTTATCAGCACCTTTATTTTCTTCCTACTTCTTTCTTTCGAGATAATCCTGCTGGAGAAGTGGTCTCTCGCTTAACTAATGATGTAGCGATGTTGCAAAACCTTTTTTCTAACGCTTTTGTTAATTTGTTTATGGACTTTTTTATTTTTTCTGGTTCCATAATTTTGTTGTTTTTTGTTCACTGGAAATTAGCTTTATTTTCAGTGGCAGTTTTACCTCTGGTGGGATTTAGCGTAGATTACTTGGGTAAGAAAATTAAAGGAGTTTCTCATCTTTTGCAAAAAAGAGTGGCAACCTTAACTTCTTTGGTAGAAAGGGCAGTAGAGGGTATGAAGGTTTTTCAATCTTATATGACAGGCCACTATGAGATTGAGAAGTTCGAAATAGAGAATGAAGCAAATTTTGTTTTAGCTATGAAACAAGCTCGATTCAAAGCGCTGCTAACTCCTCTCGTGGAATTAGTTTCTGCCTGTGGAGTTACCGCTGTTTTGTTGTATGGAGGGAAGGAAGTTATTCGAGGTAGCCTCACTGCTGGAGGACTAATTGCTTTTTTGGGATATTTAGTTACTGCTGCTTCTCCCCTTTCTCATTTTTCTAGTGGTTTTCAAATTTTTCAACAGAGCTTAGCTTCTGCTGAGCGACTTTTTGACTTTCTAGACCTTCCTCTGTGGGGTAAGGAGAAAGAAGGAACTAGAGAAATAACTTCCCTGCAACAGGGATTAAGATTTAGAAATGTTTCTTTTTCCTATCAGGAAGAAAAAGTATTAAAAAATTTTAATTTAGAAATTAAAAAAGGAGAAAAGGTGGGAATAGTGGGACATAGTGGAGCAGGTAAAACTACCTTAATTAACTTACTTCTTCGTTTTTATGACCCAGATGAAGGGAGTATAGAAATAGATGCTGTTGACATTCGGGAACTAACCTTTGCTTCTTTAAGAAGTTTGATGGGAGTGGTGTTACAGGATACTTTAATTTTGGGAGGTACGGTGAAAGAAAACATTCTTTATGGAAACTTAGATGCTACTTTAGAAGAAGTGCAGTCTGCTTCTGTGAAAGCTCATGCTCACGATTTCATTGCCCATCTGGAAAAAGGTTATGATACTGAAGTGGGAGAAGGAGGAACTCGCTTTTCCGGGGGGCAAAAACAGAGAATTGCTATCGCTCGAGCTCTGCTAAAAGATCCCCCCATTTTAATTTTTGATGAAGCCACTTCTAACCTGGACTCCGAGTCAGAAAAATATATTTTGGATACCATTGCCAATGTTGGTAAGGATAAAATAGTAATAGTGGTAGCTCATTCTTTGAGTATGGTAAAAGATTTAGACCGGGTCATTGTTGTTGAAGATGGAGAAGTTAAAGGTGATGGGACCCATGAGGAACTTCTTAAGTCTAATCCTTATTATCAACGTCTTTTTGGTGTAAAGACTTTTGATAAAGCTCCCTTATTTTCTGAAGAGCAGGACGATATTCCAGACTCTGGTAGTCAGGATAAGTATAAGGGAAAGGACGAAAATCTCCTTTTTCCCATTTAATGGTAGCCTCAGCGTATATGCCTCGGTGGAGGTAGACACGATGGGAAAAATTCTTGGTGGTAGCTAAAACGATTTTTCCCCCGTCAAAGTAGCCAGGATCTAAATTGATTTTTCGTTCTTTTTTTCCTTCTCCAGTAGTTTTTTCTATCTCATTAGTGGTGACTTTTATATCAGCTAACTCTTCAGGGTCGATTAAAAACTTAAAAACTATAAATACTCTTTTCAGATTTTCTCCAATATTCCGGTAATAGTTAGTATAAGTGAAAGGAATCTCCTCACTAATCCATTCAATTTCTCCCCAGTTCTTTTCTAACTGGGGTAAAATATCTTCCAATATATTTCTTTGTTCGTAAAGAACAGCAATAAACAATTTTACCGGCTGAGGATTTTTAATCTCTCCCATTTTTTTTACCTCTTTTTATATTTTATCATAGTATTAAGGAGTTTCTAAATGATACAAGTTCAGTTTTGCTGAGCTTATTTTTAAAAAGAAAAAATTTTGACCTTACTTGACAAAAGCTTTAATTGGTGGTTTAATTTAATAGTCGAAGAAGGTAAAACTTTAAATATTATGGAGAAAGGGGGGCAAGATGACCTTGACCGAAGAAAAAGAAGTACTTAAAGAGCCTGAAGAAGGCAATAAAAATAGAGAACTAGAAGAAAGTGTTCTCTCTGAGGTAGAAGAGTTGCAATCTTTAATAGAAGAACAGAAGAAAATAATAGAAGAGAAAGAAAAAATAATTGCTGATTACCTCAATGATCTGAAAAGATTAAAAGCTGATTTTGACAACTTCCGCAAGAGAGAAACTCTCTTTCGGCAAGATTTTGTAAAAAAAGCTAATCGAGACCTTATCTCAAAGCTTTTGCCTGTTTTAGATGATATGGAAAGAGCTATACGAGAAGCAAGAGCTAAAGAGATTGATGAAGCTATGGTTCAGGGAATAGAATTAATTTATCGTAAGTTCCTAAATGTTTTAGGAGAAGAAGGAGTTAAACCCATTGAAGTTGAAGGGCACAAATTCGATCCTAAATATCATGAGGCAATTGCTACGGTATCTCTCCCTGACTATGAAGATTATGAAATAGTAGAAGAGATACGTCGCGGATATATTTATCAGGACGAAGTTTTGCGTCCTACTCAAGTAAAAGTAAATAGAATTTCTAAAGACTTTATGGCCTAAGGAGGATGATGGAATATGGCTAAAGTAATTGGTATAGATTTAGGTACTACTAACTCGGTAATGGCATACTTAGAAGGAGGTCAGCCGGTAGTTATTCCCAACAAGGAAGGTTCTCGTCTTACTCCTTCAGTAGTGGCTTTTACTAAAAATGGCGAAATATTAGTGGGGCAGTTAGCTAAAAGACAGGCTATAACTAACCCTAAAAATACTATATATTCTATTAAGCGGTTAATGGGGCGTCGTTATGATGATCCAGAGGTGGAGAAAGCACGCAAAGTTCTGCCTTATGAAATTGTTCCTGGTGAACATGGTGAGGCATGCGTAAAAATAGGGGGACGAGTTTACACTCCTCCTGAGATTTCGGCTATGATTTTGCGGAAGATGAAGGAAGACGCGGAGGAATATCTAGGAGAGAAAATCACGGAAGCAGTAATAACTGTACCTGCTTACTTCAACGATAGTCAGAGACAAGCTACTAAAGATGCCGGGAAAATTGCTGGTTTAGATGTAAAAAGAATTATTAACGAACCTACTGCTGCGGCTCTAGCTTATGGTTTGGGTAAAGGCAAAGAAGAGGTAATTGCGGTTTACGACTTGGGTGGTGGAACTTTTGATATTTCTATTCTGGAAATAGGAGAAGGAGTGTTTGAGGTAAAGTCTACTTCCGGAGATACTTTCTTGGGTGGAGATGACTTTGACCGAAGAGTGATGGATTACATTATCGATGAGTTTAGAAAAGACCAGGGTATTGATTTGCGAGGAGACCAAATGGCTCTTCAAAGACTGAAAGAAGCGGCGGAAAAGGCGAAATGTGAGCTTTCTACTGCTTTGCAGACCGAAATAAACTTACCCTTTATCACCGCTGATGCTAGTGGCCCTAAACATCTGGTAATGACTCTCACCCGAGCCAAATTGGAACAATTAACAGTAGACCTTATTGAAAGAACTAAAGGTCCTTGTGAGCGAGCTTTGCAAGATGCTGGCCTAAAACCGGAAGATATCGATGCTGTGGTTTTAGTAGGTGGAATGACTCGTATGCCTAAAGTGCAAGAAGTGGTAGAGAGTGTATTTAAGAAAGAACCTCGAAGAGGAGTTAACCCCGATGAAGTGGTAGCAGTGGGAGCAGCAATACAAGCGGGAGTATTGAAGGGTGAAGTTAAAGACGTGCTTCTCTTGGATGTAACTCCTCTTTCTCTGGGTATTGAGACCTTAGGAGGAGTTTTTACTAAAATAATAGAGCGCAACACTACCATTCCTGTTTCTAAGAGCCAGATTTTTACTACTGCTGCAGATAATCAGACTACAGTGGAGGTACACGTTTTGCAGGGAGAACGGCCTATGGCTCGAGACAATGTTTCTTTAGGCAGGTTCCAATTGACTGGTATTCCTCCTGCTCCACGAGGTGTGCCTCAGATTGAAGTAAAGTTTGATATTGATGCTGATGGTATTTTGCATGTCTCAGCTAAAGACTTAGCTACCAATAAAGAGCAAGCAATTACTATCAAAGCTTCAAGTGGTCTTTCTAAGGAAGACATTGACCGGATGATTAGGGAAGCAGAGCTGCATGCCGAGGAAGACCGCCACAAACAAGAGGAAGTTGAGGTTCGTAACCAAGCTGATAATTTAGTTTACAATGTAGAGAAAAACTTAAGAGAGTCAGGAGACAAGCTATCTTCTGGAGTAAAAGCTCAAGTAGAAGCTGCTCTTAATGCCTTGAAGGAAGCTCTCAACAAAGATGACGTAGCGGATATTAGACGAAAAATGGATGATTTACAAAATGCTTCTCATGCTATGGCACAAGAGCTCTACCAAAAGACTGCTCAGTCTGGAGCTTCAGCTTCTGACCAAACTGGTAGTTCAGGTGGAACTGCACAAGATGAAAATGTAGTTGATGCCGACTACCGAGTAGTAGATGATGATAATAAATAATATGAGGGGGGTATACCCCCCTCATATTATTTTGTGGGAATTTTTGAAAACAGTAATTTATATATGAAGATATAAATAGCTCAAATTTTCAGTAAGACGTGTCTTTTTTAACGATTTTTGCGTTTTTTAGCTTTTTAACTTTAATTGTTATAAATAACCGCAAGTGGCTCCTTCGTGGTGGGGCTGATTTCTATGTATAACATAATTGTGTAGTAGTTTTATATAGACATTTTCTATTACTTTTCTTCAGGAATGTTGAGGTTACGTAAGGTCTTACGTAACCAAGTAAGGGATTGCTCTAAAAGAGGCCCACCTTGACCTTCACATTCGATACTTAAAGTCCCTGTATATCCTGATTGCTTAAGAATTCGTAAAACCTCTTCCACATTTTTAGCATTAACTCCCTCACCAAGAGCTACATGACTTATACTAATACCGGTATCTTTCCCCCTCATGGCCTTAGCCAAACTTTCTGAAACATCTTTTAAATGAACATGATTAATTTTAGAAATAAAACGCTGGCAAAATTGAACCGGATCTTGTCCGGCAATAAAGCTATTTCCAGTATCAAGATTAAGCCCTAACCTTGGACTTTCAGCAAAATTGAGCATTCTTTCTAAAAATTCTGGATTGGTGGTGAAATAACCATGGACTTCGATATTAATGTTAATATCATACTGTTCTGCAGTTTCCACAATGGTTCCATATGCTCGTTTCATCAGCTCCAGAGTCTCTTCTTCGGAAAATCCCTCTGGCTTTTTGAGGCCGTCGGTGGTGGCAATGTTCGGACACCCCGCAAGCTTTGCCCAAGGAATAGATTTGAGCACATATGGTACCCCATAATACAGCCCCTCATTTCCCGATAGAGGATATGCAGAGTCAATTTGAGAAAATTGTACATTATATTTTTCCATCGTCCCACGAATTTTCATTGGGTCTTCGGAAAGTGAGACATGAGGGAAGTAACCAAGACCATGAATCCACGATACACCATCAATAACACCCGCTTCAATATAATGTACGTCGTGTTGCTGTGCCCAAATAAGAGCCTTTTCAAAACTAAATGCTGCTGAATTAAAAGCATCGGTGTGAAAACTGATTTTCATACTCCCACTCCCTCTCTATCTAAGTTTAACTTTTTCCTCGATAGGAACTTAAAGCACTAACCGCCAAAGCAGCAATAATTAAGCAACCAAAGGTCACTTCTTGCAGATAGGGATTTACCCTTAACATATTTAAAGCATTAGAAATAATGCCCATAAGAAATACTCCCAGCAAAGTACCAATAATTCTCCCCTTGCCTCCCGAGAGGGGCGTACCACCTATTACCACAGCACCAATAGCTTGAAGCTCTATGCCACTTCCCGTTGACGGCTGTGCCGCGCCGATGCGTGAGAGAAGCACCATAGTAGCGATACCTACAAATAAACCACTCAAAAGAAAACCGGTTAGTTTAGTTCTTGTCACTGAAATACCTGAAAGATAAGCCGCAGAAGGGTTACTACCTACAGCATAAATACGTCTTCCAAACTTAGTGTAGGAAAGAAGAAAATGAACGACAATATAAGCTCCAATACTGATAATAAAACTAAGAGGTAATATTTGGGCAAAACGAGCCATGCCAATAGTTTCAAATTTACCGTAAATAGTTTGAAAAGAGCCTTTAGTTATAGCCAAAGCTATACCCTGAAAGACACTAATAAAAGCAAGAGAGGTAATAAAAGATGGTGCTCTAAAAATTCTGGAAGTAAGACCAACAAGAAAACTATTACCCACAGCGAGAGCAATGCCTACTACCACCGGCAAAATCGGGGAACTACTTCTTTGAATTAGCATAGCCATAATACATGAAGAAAGGCCAATATTCGCTCCTACTGAGATATCGATTTCTCCCAAAATGATAAGAATAGTCATTCCCGACGAAACTATTCCCAAAACTGCTACCTGCTCCAAAATGTTCATTATATTGCTAATATTAAAAAAACGAGGGTTTACAATACCAGTAATAACCGCCAATCCCAATTCTACCACTAGTAAGAAAAACCACTGGTTTCTTATCAGTTCTTTTAGTGTTGTTTTACCTTGACCCTTCACGTCTATCATACTCCTTGCTCTTTAAACACCGACAAAGCGTTTGATTAAATCCTCTTCGGTTATGGTCTTACTTTCCACAATGTCAACCATGCGACCATGTCGCATAATTCCAATCCGATCGCTCATTGAAATCAGTTCTGGCATGCTCGAAGAAACCATAATGATACTTTTCCCTTTCTCAGCCAGTTTAACCATCAGCTCATAGATGTTTTCTTTGGCCCCAATGTCTACTCCTTTGGTAGGTTCATCAAAAATATATAATACAAAACTTTCTTCGTCCAAAAGCCAACGGCCAATAATGACTTTTTGCTGATTCCCACCTGAGAGTTCCTCAACTGTCTGCAGTTCAGATTGCATTGCTACAGAAAGTTCTCTCATAACTGAAGAAGTAAGCTTTTGTTCTTCTTTTTGAGAAAGAATTGAGTTTCGGAAAAACTCGTTGTGAACTAAAGCAGTATTCTCAATAATATTTCTACCTATAAGCATAGCGAGTTTTTTTCGATCCTCAGGTACAAGCACTATACCATTTCTAATAGCTTCCTCAGGAGAACGAATAGTAAGCTTTTTCCCTCGAAGCCATATTTCACCGGAATCTGGCTGCATTGCTCCAAACAAAAGATGCACAAGTTCGCTTCTGCCAGAACCGACAAGTCCTCCAATACCAAAAATTTCTCCTTTTCGAACCGAGAAGCTAACATCTTGCACTAAATTTGCTTTAGTAATATTTTTGGCCTCAAACTGAACTTCACCAATCTCAACTGGTCTTCTAGAAAAAAAGGCCGAAGCCTCCCGACCCACCATTTTCTGGACTACTGTTTCAATGTCAACATCAGCTATATTATATGTCCCCATGTTCATGCCATCTTTCAAAATAGTTACTCTATCCCCAATTTCGAAAATTTCTTCTAAATAATGCGAGATATATATAATCCCTATCCCTCTATCGCGTAATTCTCTTATTATACTCATAAGTGCCGGTTTTTCTTCCATTCCTAAAGAGCTTGTCGGTTCATCCATAATGATAACTTTTGCTTCTCGATAAAGAGCTTTGGTGATTTGGAGCATTTGTCTTTGAGAAGCAGAAAGTTCCTCTACCATCATGTCAGCAACCAGGGGTAAGTGTAAAGTTGAAATGATTTCTTGAGCTCTTTTAATTTGGCTCTTCTTATCTACTAAAAAGGAAACTTTTGACGATAATTCACTTCCCAAAAAAATGTTGTCTGCTACTGTAAGAGAATCAACCAATTCTGCATCCTGGTAAATAGTTGATATACCTAATTCTATAGCCCGCCGGGGAGTAAGAGAGCGAAAGTGTTGTCCATTTATGTATATCTCTCCTGCATCGGGTGCTATTGCTCCTGAAAGGATCTTGATCAGTGTCGATTTACCAGCGCCATTTTCCCCAACCAGACAGTGAACTTCACCTTTATTGAGGTCAAAGGAAACATTATTTAAAGCTTTATGGAAACCATATATCTTGGTAATATTTTTAAGATAAACAAGTGGAGTTTCTCTTTCTAACACAGAATTCACTCCTTATTCTACAAAAGAAGGTAGAGAGGTCTCTACCTTCTTTTGTAGATATTTCTCAGTACAGACCGTCGTATTGAGGGAAATACTCGTGGGTGAGTTCCAGCCAAACTGGATCCACGTCCCAGGGAACAACTTTCTTCTTGTCATCAATGGTTTCAGGTGTAATCGGAGTATTGGGCAAAAGGATTTGCTGGTTCTTCTCAGTAATTTTCCCCTGAGTATAAGCATGAAGGGCTAGGAATGAAACAAATCCTTCCCAACCTGGAGAGGTAGAAATTGAATACTGGATACTACCTTCTTTAATAAGCTCAATACCATAAGGTGCACCATTTGTAGTGACAACTTTGATAGGATTATTTAAAAGCCCTCGAGCCTTAAGTGTCCGTACCACTGCAGCTGCCATTTCTTCATTAAAAATAAAGAGAACAGAAAAGTCATAGCCAGATTCAATGAGATCTTGTACCTGATCTACAGCTACTGTAGGAGTGTACTGTCCATCCCGGATAGCAACAATTTCATTCTGTCCTAATTCTTCTACTTTAGGTTCAAAAGACTGACGGAAAATCTGGACAGGAACATGCTCAAAAAGACCCATAATACAAGCAATTTTTTCTCCTGGATAATTTTGAGCAATATAGTTAGCTACGTTTTCACCCATTCCTTTCCAATCAAAGTCGATACACGCTACCACATCATAATCTGACTTGAGAACCTGCCCCACATTATCAGTAACTACAAGAGGAATACCAGCTCGTTCGCACTCTCTAGCTGCAATTGTTGCTCCATTAGGGTTAAAGGAAAAGATACACATTCCATCAACACCCATATTAATAAGAGTTTGAATGTTGGATATTTCTTTTTCCGTATCATAATCGGAATTCAATACTACAACTTCAACCCCAGCAAGGCTTGCAGCATATTGAAAACCTTCTACATCCTTTCGGTACCACGTGTCCG
>JAGPEW010000016.1 GCA_018056825.1 Candidatus Sordicultor aquaticus | reverse complement strand
AGTCACTATGGACCAGTAGCAGTGGGTATCTTTGATGAGGAAGCTCGAGAAGATTGCCGACTTTATGCTCAAGAGCTATCCAGACTCCTTAAATCGCTAAAACCTGCTTAGGTATATCAGCTTTAAAATGAGGTGAGACAGCTAACAGTTATTGATAATTTGTCTTCCTTCCAAAATTAGCTTTCCTCCCTCTTGAGGAAGAACTGGATAATTACCATTAAAACAGGCAAAACAGTAATTTTCTCCTGGAGGGGTGATACTCTTTTTTAAACCTTCAATAGTGATATATCTTAAACTATCCAGCCCTAAATATTTCCTTACTTCTTCCGTAGATTTATTACTGGCTATCAATTCTCTCCGAGTAGGAAAATCAATACCATAATGACAAGGGAAAATATGAGGAGGAGAACTTACCCGCATATGCACTTCCCGAGCCCCTGCTTCCTTTAAAGTAGCTATCCTTTGGCGAGAAGTGCTTCCTCGCACTATAGAATCCTCAATAACAACTATTCTTTTACCCCGAATTAGTTCTTTAATGGGGTCGAGCTTTATTTTCACTGCTAAGTCCCTGGCTCCTTGCTCTGGCCTTATGAAAGTTCTTCCTACATAGGGATTGCGTATCATAGCAAATTCTAAAGGTATACCAGATGCCTCAGAGAATCCCAAAGCAGCGAAAGTTCCAGAATCAGGAACCGGAACTACCATATCTGCTGAACAGTCTTCTTCATCAGCTAACACCTTACCCATATTTTTGCGAGCTTGATAAACTTGATTACCAAACACTATGCTATCAGGACGGGCAAAGTAAATTAATTCAAAAATACAAAAAGCCTTACGAGGAGAATAAGCATAGAAAAAAGAGCGCACTCCTTTTTCATCAATTATAATCATCTCTCCAGGCTCTATTTCTCGCACAAATTCTGCTCCCAGTACGTTGAAGGCACAACTCTCCGAGCTTATTATATAACCATCTCCTAACTTTCCCAAAGACAGAGGGCGAAAACCCCAAGGGTCTCGCACGGCAATTAATTGATGAGAAGAAAGAATTCCCAGAGAAAAAGCACCCTGTATTTGCCACAAGGCATCTTTTAAGGAATCTTCTAAACCATCAAAAGAACTCTGAGCTAGGAGATGGAGAATTAATTCAGTATCCATGGAAGATTGAAACACTGCTCCTCTTTCACTCAGCTTCTTCCAGATAGCTAAAGCATTAGTCAGGTTGCCATTATGAGCAACAGCTAAATGACCAAAACGGCTCTCTCCAATAAAAGGCTGAACATTACGAGGAGAAGAAGAACCAGTGGTAGAATAACGAACGTGCCCTAAAGCAATATGGCCAGGAAGACTTTTAAGGTCTCGAGAGGTAAAAACTTCGGAGACCAAACCCATTCCTTTTTTCTCTCGTACTATTTTCCCATCTGATACTGCTATGCCAGCACTTTCCTGCCCCCGGTGCTGGAGGGAGAAAAGGCCCAAGTAAGTTAACTCAGAAGCATTTTCTAAACCATATACTCCAAATACACCACATTTTTCTCTTCCATCCACTTTATCTCATTCTCCTAAACCTCTCTCCCAGTAATTTTTCAATTTATCTACTGGTAGGGAAACAAGTAATTTTTCTCCCTTTTTAATGACTAATTTTCCTCCTCCAGTTTTTCCTATCACCTGGTAAGGAACACCAATTTCTCGAGCAAAGTGCTGCAAGGAATTCAATGATTCTCCTCTCACACTCACCAGTGCCCTTCCTCCACTTTCTCCAAAAAGCAGAACATCCTCTCTTATGTCTCCTAGACAATCTAAATCCACCATTACTCCTCGGGGGTTCTCTTCTGCTACCGAGGATTCTACAAGAGCTAAAGCCAACCCTCCTTCGCTCAAGTCAGTAGCTGAGGAAACAATTTCTTCTTTTACTAAAGTTATAAGAAGTTCTTGTAAAGCTTTCTCTTTTGGTAAATCTACTTGAGGAGGAGGACCTTCTTCTCGGTGATGGATAACTCGGAGGTATTCACTTCCTCCCAGTTCTTCTTTGGTTTCACCCAAAAGAACCACAATTAAATCGTCTTCCTTAAATCCAGCACTTACTGTTTTTTCTATTTCTTCTACTATTCCCACCATCCCTATAGTAGGAGTAGGAAAAATTGCCCCTTCAGGATTTTCATTATAAAAGGAAACATTTCCACTCACTACTGGAATGCCAAAGAAGCGACAGGCTTCGCTTAAGCCTTCAATAGCCTCTACAAACTGCCAATAACGGTCAGGTTTTTCCGGATTTCCAAAATTAAGGCAGTCAGTAACTCCAGCAGGTCTTGCCCCACAAGCACTCAAATTCCGAGCTGCTTCCGCTACCGCCATTTTAGCCCCCTCCCGGGGAGAAAGATAACAGTAAAGGGGATTACAATCGGTAGTAACAGCTATTCCCCACTTTTTACCTTTCACTCTCAATACCACAGTTCCTAAACCAGGAAGGCGAACAGTGTTAATCCCCACCATATGGTCATATTGCTCGAAAACAGGACGGCGAGAAGAAAGATTTTCTGAAGAAACCAGGCGTAATAAAACTTCTTCATAGTTGGAAGGGAGGGAAATACTGTGCAGGGAAAAATTATTGACTTCATCTAAATAAAGAGGCTTCTCCCGGGGAGGAGTATAAACCGGAGGTTGGGTTAACTCTAAGGCTGGGATATCGGCAACTATCTCTCCCTGATACTTTATGGTTACTTTCCCCGTATTTTTAACCTCTCCTATTATCTCTCCCTCCAGCCCCCACTTATGGAAAATCTGAATAATCTCTTTCTCATAGCCTCTCTCAACACACAGAAGCATCCGTTCTTGAGATTCAGACATCATTATTTCCCAGGGTTCCATCCCTTCTTCTCGGAGGGGAACCAAATCTAAGTTAATCTCTACTCCACTTCCTCCACTAGCAGCCATTTCACTTGTGGAACAGGTAAGCCCTGCTGCTCCCATATCTTTAACCCCTACCACATGTCCAGTATCCAGAGCTTCCAGAGTAGCCTCGATCAGACATTTCTCAGTAAAGGGGTCGCCAATTTGGACGCTAGGCCTTTTCTCTTCTTTTACCCCGAATTCTTGAGAAGCTAATATGCTGCATCCCCCTATTCCATCTCTTCCAGTTTTATTGCCCACATAAATGATATAGTTTCCCTCTCCTTGCGCTTTAGCTTGAGTTAGTTTTTCTCGGAGAGCGATGCCTAAACACATTACATTTACCAGACAATTCCCTCGAAAAGCAGGATACAAATATAGCTCTCCGGCCACTGTGGGCACTCCCACACAGTTACCATAAAAAGCTATTCCCTCAATTACTCCCCGATATACATACAAAGAACGCTCATCTTCTCGAGGGCCAAAATGTAAAGAATCAAGACAAGCAATGGGTCGCGCTCCGCTTCCCAATATATCCCTAATAATACCCCCAATTCCTGTAGCTGCCCCCTGTTTAGGTTCTACCTGAGAGGGATGGTTATGGCTTTCCATTTTGAAAACCACAGCTAAACTATCATAAACTATACCACCGGCATCTTCTCCCAAAAGAGGAGAAAATTCACCCTCTCGAGGAAGTAATTCCAACCATTTTCGAGAATGAGGATAACCACAGTGTTCCGACCATTCTACAGAAAACATAGCAATTTCGGTAGGAGTAGGAACTCGCCCTAATATAGAAAGAATTTTCTCATATTCCTCTTTTCTCAAACCCAATTCTTTAGCCACGTTTTCGCCATTCACTGCTTCCATCTTTTCTCCTCCCACCATTTTATAACCGAGAGAAATACTCTCCGACCATCCTCAGAGCCCAAAATTCTTTCTGCCGCTCTCTCGGGATGAGGCATCATCCCCAAAACGTTACCTTCCTTTGAAATTATACCTGCCACGTTCTCCCACGAACCGTTGGGGTTATAATTAGTATCTATTTCTCCCTGAGGGCTACAATAACGAAAGGTTATCTGTTTTTTAATTTCGCCTCGATAAAGAGGATCAATAAAAAAGTTGCCTTGCTGATGAGCAATGGGAATCTTCACCACTTCTCCCGGGGTAAACAAAAGAGTAAAAGGAGTCTGGTTATTCTCCACTCGCAAATAGGTTTGGCGGCATATAAAACGTCCACCTTTATTGGGAAGAAGAGCTCCAGGTAAAATTCCCGCTTCAGTAAGAACTTGGAAACCGTTACAGATGCCTATAACTAATCCCCCACCCTCAGCAAACCCTTTTACTGCTTCCATAACTGGAGAAAAACGAGCTATGGCTCCAGCTCGAAGATAGTCACCATAACTAAATCCACCAGGTAACACTATACAGTCACAATCTTTTAGGTCTTTATCTCCATGCCAGATAAATACCGTATCTACTTCCAAGACTTGAGACAAAACATAATAGCAATCATAATCACAATTAGATCCAGGAAAAACGACTACTCCAAATCTCATTTTTCATCCTCAATTTTTTATTTCTTCTAACTGATAAGAGTAACTTTCAATTACCGGGTTGGACAAAAGTTGATCGCACATTCCCTGAAGGCGCTTTTCCGCTTGAGAGTAATTTTCCAACTCTAAAATTATTTCAAAGTATTTACCAACCTTAACTTCTTCTACTTCTCTATAAGACAAGGTATGTAAAGCACTACGAATGGTAACTCCCTGCGGGTCAAAAACTCCCGGTTTCAAAGTTACTATTACCTTTCCTCGATATTTCATAGTTCTCCCTCTAAATAAAATTTATTTTTAATCCTCCGGCACTATTTCTCTCCTGCCTGATTCAGCCGCCTGTAGTATAGTATCACAAATTAGTGCACATCGATAACCATCCTCAAAAGTAGCTCCATAAGGAGCAATGTCTTTGTTATTAACTATAGCATCTAAAAAATGAGCCACTGCGTGAATAAAAGTGTGCTCCCAACCGATAACATGCCCTTGAGGCCACCAGTATTCATAGAAAGGATGAAAGCTTTCGGTAATTAAAGCATTGTGAAACCCTTGAAATATTTTAGGCTCCTCCCCTACCAGGTAAACTTCTAATTCATTTAACCTCTCTAGGTTAAACCGAATACTTCCCCGAGAACCATTAATTTCTATGTATTGGTAATTTTTTCTACCTGCACAAAAACGGGAAGCTTCTAACGTTCCTATAGCTCCCCCCTCAAATTCTACAAGGGCCACAAAAGCATCATCTACAGTTACAGGAACCTTCTTATTGGGGTCTTGTGTTGTTTTCCTTTCCTTAATAAAAGTGCGAGTTAAGGCACTCACTGTAGTAATCTCCCCCACTAAAAAACGAGCTAAATCTATAATATGAGCTCCTAAATCTCCCAGAGCTCCTGAACCAGCAGCGTTTTTATCTAATCTCCAAACTACAGGAAAATCAGGATCCATAATCCACTCTTGAAGATATTGCGCCCGAAAATGATATATCTCACCTAACTTTCCAGAGGAGATGAATTCTTTTGCCAATCGAAGAGCAGGAACAAAACGATAATTAAAATTCACCATAGCCTTAGCCTTAGATTCTTTAGCCACCTCCCACATCTTTTTAGCTTCTTGCGCATTACCAGCTAAAGGCTTTTCACAAAGGACGTGTTTGTCTTTCTCTAAAGCTAAAATAGAGGGCTCAGCATGAAGATAATTAGGGCTAGTGTTATCCAGAATCTGTACTGCCGGGTCTTCAATCATCTCTCTCCAGTCAGTGTAATATTTCTCATAACCATAGCGTACCATGGCTTCTTTTGCTGCTTTCTCATTTCTTCCACAAATAGCTACCAGTTTGGGAATTGCCACTGGCGGCCAGAAAATATAAGGGTATTTCTTATAAGCGTTAGTATGGGCTTTACCCATAAAAGCATAACCTAACATTCCCACCCCTAATTCAGGAAGATTTTCCACTATCCCTTTTGCCTCACTCATAGTTACAAATCCCACTTTTTCATTCATCAATTTTCCCTCCTTTTTTATAGTAAGGATTGGCCTCTTTCAATATACTCATTATCTGATCAGCAATTTTTTCGATTTCTTCCTTCTCTAAAGCGGAAAGGTCTACCACGATAGAAGCAGTAATAAAATCTAAATCTTTTCCTACTCCGGCCATAGCTATATTATCCAGTCCCAATTCTTTAATTCTTAGACGGAAATAGCTAGTTATTTCCCAAGCCTCTCGATAAAGAGAGGGCCAGTGCTCTATATTTTCATCAGCTAAAACAAAACCTACCTCCCCCAGGTTTCCCCGAGAGCGGATTAGAGCAAACTCCCCAAAGGGATATCGAGATTCAATATAAGAACGAAAAATTTTTCCTTTAGAAATAGTAACCATTGCACCTCTTGAGATATTATAGCCTAACTTCTTCAGCAAATAAACAGACAGCCTACGGCGTAAGAAAAAACAAAATAAACTCAAAAGATTATCGAAAAAGCTACTTTTTCTCTAAAACTTGGAATATAATTTACCAAGAAGTGTTTTCGTTTGAAAAATAGGTTTTCAGCATAAAATTATTTCTGTTTACACTTTGTAACTAGTAAAGAGGAGGGAAAATATGGCTGAGTTCAAAAAAGTAGCAGAAGTTTCAGAATTATCCTCGGGGAGGAAAGAAATCACTATAGAAAAAAATAAAATCCTTCTTTTAAACTTAAATGAGAAAATTTATGCTATTGGCAGTCGCTGTCCTCATCGAGGTCTTTCTCTGGCTCAGGGGAAAATAGAAGGAAATATAATTACTTGCCCCTATCATGGCTCCCGCTTTGATGTAACCACTGGCCAGGTAGTAAAAGGCCCAGCTAAAGAGGGCTTACCAATCTACGAAGTTAAAGTAGAAGGAAAGGATATTTTAATCAGCATATAGTAAAAATCAAAATGAAAAAAATTGGACAAATATTAAAGAGCGAAGGAAAATATAGCTGGGTAAAAATGGAGAGGGGAACTTCTTGTGGAGAAGGAAAGTGTCCCCTCTCTTCTACTTTAATTGATGACCCTAAAAGCGATTTTTACGTAGTCCAAGCTTATAATGACTTAGGTGCCTCCCCCGGAGACAAAGTTTTAGTAGAAATAAACGACCACATCGCCTTGGGAATAGCCTTTTTAATTTACATTTTCCCTATTTTACTTACTCTTTCTATTTATTTTCTTCTTCGCCACCTTACTTCCATAGCTTTATATCATTACCTAGGAGCAACCATCAGTATAATTTTCTCTCTCTTTATGCTTAAAAAAGAAGACCGAAAACTTCAGATTAACTATCGAATAACCGATCTTGCCAACTCTACTTGTGAAAGTTGTCCTTTATCCGATAACGCTATTCGCTTTCCTTCTCCCCCAGGAGAAGAGGCTATTATCCGCTGATTTTATTCCTCACAAAAGTCAAAACTTTTTCAAAATTGATAAGGGCTCTAGATACGAGAAGCTACCTTTTCTCTTCGATCTAAACGGGAAATTTTCTCCATTTCTTCCGGAGTAAGTTCAAAATCAAAAATATCCAGGTTCTCTTTTTGGTGTTCAGGATTAGCAGCTTTGGGAATAGCCGCTACCATTTCTTGCTGAATAAGCCAGCGCAAAGCTATTTGGTTAGCTGTCTTACCGTATTTTTTTCCTATTTCTTGCAACAGCAGATCACCACTCAGTCTTCTTCTTGCTAACGGAGAATAAGCAGTAAGAATAACTTTATTTTTCTGACAATAGTTCAGGAGTTCCTTTTGAGAATAATAGGGATGAAATTCCACTTGGTCAGTAAGAATGGGGTAAGGAGAGATTTGTCGAGCTTTTTCTAAAAGAGGAACATCAAAATTACTAACCCCAATATATCTAGTTTTTCCCTCCTCTTTTACCTTAACCATAGCACTCATAGTTTCTTCTAAAGGAACATCTTCGCTAGGCCAATGAATAAGGTAAAGGTCTACATAATCAGTTTTTAACTTTCGTAAACTTTCTTCCAGAGTCTGAATAACTTCAGAATAGTGCAAGTGAGTATACCAAACTTTAGTGGTGAGGAAAATGTCTTCTCGAGGAACTGAAGAACTCTGCAGCGCCTTTCCTATTTCTTCTTCATTGGCATAAGATTGAGCAGTGTCGATATGACGATATCCCAGATTAAGAGCACTCAACACGGCTCTCTCGCAAGTCTCTCCTCGTAAATCCCAGGTTCCTAAACCGATAACTGGAACTCGAACTCCATGCAAATCTATATACCGCATTTTTCTACCTCCCCATTTTTTCTAATTTTACCATGCAAGCGCTACTTCTCCATCGTCCTTTCACTGCTAATGTGGGACATGCTTTTTGTTTGCAGAAACAATAAGATAAAGAAAGTAGCTCGAGTAAGCTAATCCCGCCACCTCCGGTGAAACCAATTCCATTGTTCAGGATAGCGGAGAATGAATTCCCCTAAAACTTGGTTACAGAGAGCCGTCCCTTGAACAATATTTTCTTGATAAGAAGCAGTGAGAGACCAGTCTAAGGGGGGAAGAAAGGTAATTTGATGTTTCATCTCTTCTCCTTGGCGGACAATAAAAGCCGGAATAATTGGGCTCCCCAATCGAATATGGAAAACAGCCGGGGTAGCAGGAGAGAGCGTCTTTTGGCCTAAAAAATCGCAAGCTACTCCTCTTAGTGCGTACTGATCGGCCAATACTCCCAGTATTTTCCCCTCTTGCAGGAGTGAGCGAACTGGAAGCAGGTTGGTTCGTTCTACCATCTCCAATTTCATAACGGATCTCAATTCTTCCATAAATCGCCGAATAGCCGGAACCGAAGGAGAACGAACAAGAGTAGCAGTTGGATAGCCTTGGCTACCCAACCAGGCTCCCAAAACCTCCCAGTTTCCTAAATGAGCAGTCAACAAAATTACTCCCCGACCCTGAGATAGAGCTTTTTTCAGAAATTCCTCTCCTTCTACTTTTTCTACTAAATCCTCCAGCACTCGCTCTCCTTTCTTTTTCAATAGTACCACTTCCATAAAAGATAAGGCAAAGTGGTGAAACACTTGCTGGATATGGCGATTAACCGCTTTTCCATCTTTCTCTCCCATAATATTCATCCACTGGGTTTTAGCCAGCTGAGGATCGAAAAAAGGTAAATGATAGACTAAGTCTCCTAAGAAAAAGGCAAATCTTTTGAGGGCGGCAGGAGGAAGAATTAAAACTAAACCCTCCAAAATTTTCAGGAGAGAAGGAACAACCACTCTTTCTAACAACCATTTTCCCAGATAAGAAACTTTCCCTTTTCTTTTTTGGTCAGGCATTCCTACTTTGCTCCCAATCTTTGGTTATTATATCTACTACCTTTTCAGTTATTCGACCAGCTCGAGCAAAATAGTGACGAGCTTCCACTTGGGCATTTTTCCTCCATTCGGTATCAGTAATCCCCTGATACCAGGTGTAAGCCAGTTCTTCTGCGTTATGTACTACCC
>JAGPEW010000015.1 GCA_018056825.1 Candidatus Sordicultor aquaticus | reverse complement strand
GTAAAGCAATCTTGCCCGTAGGCTTGAGGGAACGCTAAGAGGCAAGTTATACAGTGCTAAAAACCCGGAATTACCCCTACTGAGGATTCCCCTCTTTAGTGGTCTTTATCTTTTTGGTCTTACGCCGGAGGCTGTTTCGTGCTCATAATAACCATGGAGAGGGGATTGCAGTGAATTTTATTTATGGTTAACTATAGTTATTATTTTTCTTCTTGCCTTATAAAAATAAGTGCTCCCAGTAAAAGTGCTCCCCCGGTGTAGACTCCCAAAACCAAAAAAGAGCTAAGAACTTGATGCCAATCAATTTGAGGAAGAAAAAAGGCATGGAAAGAAGAAAGATGGTGGGTGAGAAGATAAACCTGGATGTTTTCTCCTTTTCCTAAGCGCTCTCCTATCCAGGAAAAAGCTCCTACCCCCAGAGCCAAAAGAGGTCCTTCCCAGGAACGATAAAAAAGAGAAGAAAAAAGATAAGATAAAGCGGAAAAAGAACTAATATAGAGAGCAACCATCATTCCTCCTCCTAAGAGGCGCAAAGACAATTCTCCTCCCCACATAATTTTTTCTAAAAAAACCATCCCTAAAAGAGGAGTGAAAACCAAGAGCAGATTATAAAAAAGAGTAAATCCTACTTTTCCCCAGTACCATTCCCAGCGAGAGAGGGGATGTAGAAGAGCAGTGGATAGAGTTCCTTCTCTTCGCTCTTCGGCAATATTTTCTGTTCCTCCCCAGATTCCCCCCACCGGACCAAAAAGTGCCAGAGGATATAAAAGAGAAAAGGGAAGAGTCACTCTCTCTAAATAAAAAGAAAGAGGGTTATGCCAAGCCTGAGCTACCACCATACTCGCTAGAACCCAGGAAACCAAAATACCTCCATAAAAACGAGGGCTATGAGTTGCTTTTTTAATCTCTGCTCTGACAACTTTCATTTCTCTTCTAGTATCTCCCAGTAAATTTTTTCTAGAGAAATTTGAGAAGTTAAATAATCATTCCATTTAACTTCTCCGTGGTGCAAAATAGCCACTCTTTGCACTACTTTTTCCATTTCCTGAAAAAGAGGAGAAGAGAGAAGAAAAGTTACTCCTCGCTCAGTATTCAAAGTTACAATGAGTTCCTGAATTTTTTTCACTCCCTGGGGGTCAAGTCCCCCCCAGGGTTCATCCCAGATTAAAATCTGAGGAAGAGGGAAAAGAGAATGAAGAAGGGCAATCTTTTTTTTCTCTCCCTGAGAGTAAGTATTTAATTTTTTATAAAGCAAGGGAGGCTCAAGTCCTACAAGAGAAGCAACAAATTCTATCTCCTTTGCTCGTGGATAATAGGAAGACAAAGAGGCAAAAAGAATGATATTTTCTATTCCAGTTAAATTACCATAAAAAGAAGTGTTATCTAAACACCCTCCTATCAAGGTTCTAACCTGAGGAGAAAAGGGAGGACAACAATAATTTCCTATATAAAAACACCCCGCCGAAGGCAAAACCAAACCAAAGAGAAGGCGCATCAAAGTGCTCTTACCCGCTCCATTTCCTCCTAGCAGTCCGAATATCTCTCCTTCTTTCACCTCGAAAGACACCCGGTCCAAGATTATTTTCTCTTTTACTTTTTTCTCCACATCCTTCAGTGCCAGGATAACTTCACCTTTCATAAGTTTTCACCAAAAGTCCTCTTCTCTTTCTCCCATCCACAAGAAAAAGGCTTCGCTAAAACCTCTATCTTGAACCGTGGAAAAAAAAGAAGGAAGATTTTCTTTTCCTATTTTTTCTTTAATCGTCCCAAAAACTTTCTCACACCTCTGGTAAAACTCACCTACTTCTCCTTCAGGGTGTATTCCCGGTGCCGGGAAAAAGAAAGAAGCCATACCCTCTTCAAACCAAAAAGGAACTTGCCAGTTATAATTTTCTATAAAAATATGAAAAATTTCATGAGCCAGGGTAGAAGAAAGAATCCCTCGCTGGAGAAGTAAAAGTGGGGAGCGAATATAGATGGTGCCACCCCGGGAAAACGCTGCCACCCAGGAAGGTAAGCTGGAAGAAGCCTCCGAAGACAAAATCACAATACGAAAAGGAAAAGCAGGAAGGCAGCCGGTTACTTCCTGAAAACAAAGTTGAGCATCTTCCCAGGCTAACTCTACTACCGGAGACAAAAAAGGAAATCTCTCCCCGCCTTCTATTACAAAGGTGGGGAGAGCACCTCCTCTTGAAGATAACAATAAGACAGCCAAAATCCCTAAGAGAAAGCTCCGAGAGTGGAAACTACTCCACCACCAGATTCTTTTCTTCTCCATAATCTCTAACTTCAGGAAAATACATAAGATAAAGAAGGGATGGTTTAACATAAAAGTTACCCCGGTCTCGGACTCTCAAATAGTAACGAATCACATTTTTACCAGGAAGAAGGTCATACACAAAAAGAGTGGGTTGTTCCTCAAAAAGAGTTTTCACTACCAAAGGATAATGTCCTTCTTCCTCAGGTAGAGAAAAGGTATAGTCTTTTCTAATTAGCTCACAACCAGCAGGCATCCCATCCTCTATCACCAGATACTCTAAGTAATCGGGGCTCTGAATTTCTATTTCACAAACTATTTCTTCCTGAGGATGAAAAACATCTACTTTTTGAGGAGAAAAAAAGACTTCTTCACCTTTGGTAGGTACTAAAAGATAATAATTTTTCTTTACCAAGAAAAACTGAGACGGAGGGGCTTCTTTTTTCCAGCTCTTTACTTGGAGCTCCGCCATAAACAGGTTATCTCCTTCTACATCTAGACGATTAGAGCCCTCCTGCAAAAATTGTCCGGGAATAGTTATTTTCTCTTCTCCTTTTCCTTCTTTAACCAGCATTCCATTACAAAATACTCGAAAGTTGGAAACATTACTTTCTTCGTTTAGAAACTGGGAGCTCACCAGGAGAAAGTAAGCCCGTTTCAGAGTAGTAAAGAAATCTCCTCCCTTTTTGTTTCGCCATAGCCATAGATAGGCTTTTTCTCCTAGAGGATTTCCTCTCTCTTTTAAGAATAAAGCGGCAAAAGTTGTAGCCGGAAAACGGTCGTCTTCCCAGGGTTTTTGGGGATTAACTGTCCCCCAAAACATTGTATCACCTAAAGCATGAGCTCTCTCTTCTAACTCTTTTTCTACTTTATCCCTATTTTCTCCTCGAACTACTAAACCCCAGAGAGCTAAACTTTTGTCATCTAACTCTCTTAAAGATGGAAGCGAGGGAGAAACAAAGTCTTTTCTTTCCAGAGAAAGAACATACCAGGATAGAGCTTTATCAAAATCACTAGGAGGTGGGTTAAGATAAACCTCATTATCTATGATATTCTCCTCTAAGAATCTTAATCCCCGCTCGATTGCTTCATCGCTAACTAAAAACCCTCTATTTTTGGCTTGGTGCAAAGCTAAAAGAGCATAGGCGGTGTGGAACAAATCTCCTTCTTCTCCCCAGAATCCCCATCCCCCATCATAACTTTGCAGGTTGTAAAGGGCATAGATATCTTCTCTTATTGCTTCTATCACTTCCAGAATCTTATCTTCCGTCTTTCCCAAGGGGAGAGAAGAAAAAGTAATTAATCTACTGGCTACTTGCTCGCTGCATCGGTAAGGGTAAGAAAGCATGTACTCTATCTCTTCTAAAAGTACACTTTGAGAGTTAGAAAACAAAGTAAGCTCTACAGTTGAATAAGAATCACAGGAAAAATCAAAAGAAGTTTTCTTTTCTTCTAAAAAGGAAGAAAAATTTTTTTCCACCTCTACTCCTTTTTCTTTTACCTCCAGCGGTAACTCTATAGCATCCTGAGCCTTTTCCCCTCGAGCAAAAAGGCGCAGATACCCTTTCCCAGGAGATTGAGCATTAATAAGAAGTGGAAAGGATACTTCCTCGGGGGCAGATACTTTTCGAGGCTCTTTTTCCCACTGAAGAGATATCTCTGGTGAACTTTCTCCTTCTATCACCACTTCCTGAGGTGCCAATTCATTCCAAAGAGTAATTTTGCTTTTTAAGGTATCTCCCTCCGCTAAAAAGGAAGGAAGCTCTACCCCTAAAGCAAAAGGTTGGTAAGTAGTAAAGCATCCCTTAGCTTCTCCAAAAAGTTCCCCTTGGTGAGCTTTTACTTCTACCTGCCAGCGAGTGAGAGAATGAGGAGCCACAAAATCAACTTCTACCTTCCCTTCTTCATTGGTAGTCAAAGTTGGCTCCCAGAAAAGGGTATCAGGGAAATACTTCCGTAATAGTACCTCTCCTCCTACATCTACACCCGCACCTCCATCTCCTTTAAATTGAGCTTTCATATCCTGGAAAGGTATGCCTCTACTGTAAAAAGAAGAATAAACAGAATAGGAACTATAAACTAAGTTGTAAAATTGAGAATAGAAGTAGTCGTATATGTTTTCTCTCCACCAGGAGCTCAAGTCAAAAATAGCTTGGTCTACCATAGCCAGTGATAATTCACACTTCACTGGCTTCCCTTGAGCATCGCTTACTTGGATAGAGATTTTACCTTTTTCTTCCGGTTGATACTTATCTTTACTAGGGGTGATTTTTATTTGCAACTCCCTCTCCTTCTGCAGGGGTATAGGTAAAGATTCAGAATATAATTTCCCGTCGCTGAACCCCGAAAAAGAAACATAAGCCCCCATTACATAAGAAGGTAAAACCGGAAGAATGATTTCTTCCGGTGCAGATATTTGCTTTACTTCTGCTTCTTGAAGATTAGAACCTTCTATGGAAAAGAGAAAGGTGAAAGTTCCCTCTCGGGGAGGAATAATTAAAACCCGAGCTTTCTCCCCCACTCGATAACTTTCCTTATCCCAGCGCACTTCTAAATCCTGAGAAGGATAGTATAAGTCTTCTCCTGTTACCCAGAAATAAGAAGAGGCCAGTATTTTATTACCTGACTTATCCTGGGTATAAACCTCCAAACGATAATAACCTGATTGGTCTGGAATTATTCTTATCTCTCCTGCTCCCGAGGAAAGAGAAGCACTTAAAAATTGAGAAGGAATTTCTCTCCATTTCTCCTTTTCTTTTTCCCACTCCAGTCGATACACTTCTCCATAAACTTTATCTACCGCTACTTTTTCTTCTTCTGCATTTCGGGCTTCCACCCCGTAAGCCATAGTTTCTCCTACTTTCACAAAATAAGCTTGAGGTCGTAAAGAGAGATAGAATTCCCCCATTAAGACTCGAACTTCTTCTCGTTTTTCTACCGCCCGATAAGCGGGGTCAAACACTATACAGCGCACCTGGTAGCGAAAAGCTCCATCTCCCTCAGGAAGAAACCGTATCTCCCCTTCTCCTTTTTCATTCAGTACGCCTGTTCCTTCTCTCCATATTTCCTCTTCTCGCTCTTCCTCCCAATAACCAATAGGATAACGGAATACCTGATAGCGGAATTCACCTCCCTCCAGAGGGCGCTGTGAGTAATATTCTCCTTTTACTGAAAAACAGACTTCTTCTCCTTTGGCATAAACTGGTTTCTCCGGCGTCAATCGGACGGTAAAAGATGGTTTTTCATAGTTTTCAATGGAAATCAATTGATAAAATTCTCTATCTCGCCACCGCATCCGGATTAAAAAATCTCCTTCTTCAATTTTGGGGGGAAGAGAAAAGGAAAAGTTCAC
The DNA here is from genome assembly GCA_018056825.1 of Candidatus Sordicultor aquaticus. Lineage (GTDB taxonomy): Bacteria > Atribacterota > Atribacteria > Atribacterales > Caldatribacteriaceae > Sordicultor > Sordicultor aquaticus. Next base: position 3,936 of record JAGPEW010000015.1, on the reverse strand, counting down.
ACTGCCTTCAGAATTGGAAGAAAGCTCTGTCTTTCCATATTCATTATCTCGATAATCCACTAAAGCTACTTCCACTTTTTCTCCCCGAGGAGGAACAACATATTTATCAGTGTTTGCCTCCCGTAAAATAGCTTTCCCTAAAACAGTTTGTCCCGGTTTATACAGAGGACGTTCCGAGTAGATAAAAGCCTTTAGGTTTCCCTCTTCCCAGTAATAAGGATAGAAATTAAGAAAAGCAAATTCTTTGTCTTTCTCCACCAGAATAACTGCTTCTTCCTCTTCTTTCCACTTTTTCTCCCAGGAATAAAGTCCCTCACTATCAGTAAATCCTTCCTCCTTTTCCTTACCCTGCCAGATTTTAACCTGTACTCCTTGTTGGGGAATACCAGTTTTTAAGTCCTGCACCAAAATAACCCCTTTCTTCTCATCCTGGCGGGAAAGACAGGATAGATGGGTCACACTGAAGATAACTCGAGCTTCTTTTTCTCCTCCCTGAGCAGTAAATAAGTATACCCCGGGGGGCAAAGGATTGATTTCTACTTCCTTCCAGAAAAAAGTAGAATCTTGCTCGGGAGGTAAATCTACCCAGAAAGTTTTTAATTCATCAGTCCCTCGGCGAAAATCAGAAGAAGTAATAGCAATGGGACGACGAGGTAAAGGCCCCTGGATATCAAATAGTTCGCGCAAGAATTTTTTCACCGAGGCAGGGAGCACTCGAGAAGCAAGTTTTCGCACTGCCTGAAAGAAAGAATATTTAGTATTCTGCCACTCTTCTTCTTTTTCCAGAGGACGGTTAGGTTGCCAGCTATCCACTTGAAAGAAAGATTCCTTCTTTACGTTCTGAATATATTCTTCGGGATCTTTAATAAGATAAAGAGAGCACTGCGCTCCTTTTATTTCTTGACCACTAATATTAACTTTTATCATTTCCCCGGGGTAGATATGAGCTGGAACACTGAGATATATTTCCCCCTGGGCTAAAGCTTCTCCTCCTAAAAGGAGTAAGAAAATTACCAGCCAGCAAAAAATAATTTCCCCTTTTTTCATCTTTCTCCCCCTTTAATCTAAAATTTTCCACCGGAAAAACCCTAAAAAATTGGGGTTATCCCTCGTAGGATGCCAGTTTTTATCAGGATGTTTCCGGAGAGAAGCAAGAGTGGTTTCTCTCACTCCCTCTCCTTCTCCTATGGGACCAGTATGATAAACTACTTTTCCTTCCCCTTCATAAATCATAATGTGGTAAGGATAAGAAAAAGAGGTAGGTTGGAAAAAAAAGAGGAGGTCTCCTGATTTTGCCTTTCCTTCTCCTTTTCCCAGTGATACCACATTATAAGCTAGAAGATAAAAAGAAGAGGCAAAAACTGAAAAATCTTCTGTTATTTTCTCAGGATTGAAACCCCCGGGTTCAATTCGAAAAATATTAATCCCCAGCAAGGGAACTCGAGGATAACTATAAGGAAGGATATCATCTCTTTTTAGGCTTTCTCGATAGGCAAAGCGAGCTAATCCCCCACAATCTTTTTCCTTAAATTGGGGATGAGGAGAATCGATTTGTAAACGAGCTACTTCAACAAAAAACTCTCGAAAAGCATCTCGCTCGCTCTCGGTGTTCAATTCCACCATATCGGGAAAACCATCTTCATCTCTATCTTTTGAGTTGGGAAAAACCTCTATTTCTACTTCTTTCCACACCGGAAACACCCCCACCAGCACTGAGGTTTTCCCTTCTAATCGCCGGGGTTGAAAAACAATTTCCTCTCCTTTTTTAGTTACCAGGACTAGCTCTTTATCTTCTACCACCACTTTAGCTCCACGAAACCAGGAAGGAAAACCCCACAAGGTAAAAGATTGTACCTCTTCAACTTTTTCCTCTCCCCCGGCCTGAAAAGACAGGTAAGAAGGAAAACTTAATTTAACAGGAAAAACAAAGGTCAAAAAGGTCAAGCCTAAAGTGATAAAAAACAGTAATTTTCTCGTGCTTCACCTCTTTATTCTAGAGTCACTTCCCAGGGGGATAAAAATTCTATCCAAGAAAGTTTACGATAATTATCCCCTTCTTGAGGAAGCACAAGAGGTGTATCTTTTTCTCCTACCTTATAAAGGCGCAAAACCAAATCTTCGTTTTCTTTTTTTGCTACAATAAGTCCATTAACTTTTACTATTTCCCTCCAGAAAGGAAGAAACAAGTCTTTTTCTTCCAAAACTTTTACCAAATCTCCTACCATCTCCCCCATAGTGGGATGAATTCCTTCTTTAAAGTACCATCCTGTGGGTTCATCATTAACCCGAAAGGGGGAACAATTTCCAAAAGGAGGAAAATCCAGGAAATCAGGGAGAAGGAAAAAAGCAAGAGTTGGGGAAAAGAGCCATTCTTCTTTCACTCCCAAAACAGTAGATAAAGCAAAGAGAAAGGTAAGAGCGATACCACCTTTGTCTTCTAAAGTAGAGAAGGTAAGATTTAAATCATCTATTAGAGAGAGCTGAGGTTTAGTAAGATCTACTCCCACTCGGAGGATACTTTTTTCTCCTTGCTGTAAGGAAAGCGCCATTTTTTCTTCCTCTTTTTCCCAGGAAAACTGATAAGCCTCTCCTTGCCATTTACCTTCTCCTTCTATTACCCAATGAGCCCAGGAAAAAGAATTAAAAAGCACCAAGAACAATCCAGCCAAAAGAAAAACAAAGAATACTTTTTTCACCAATTTTCCTCCTCCCTCATTCGAGAAAAACTTTCTTCCCTTTACCTACTTCTTAACATTTCTATTACTAAAAATATACCCAATAGAGCAGCTATTCCAAAACCTAAAATTCCTAGAATACCCATAGCCCCGGTCCGGGGAGAGCTGATATAAATCAAGGAAGAGCCAATGAGCAAAGACCCCAAAATAACTGAAAGAGAGAGACGGTTACTCACCCGGTCCAAACGACGATTTAAACTTCTCAAGTCTTCACTTTCCATCTGGAAACGAATTCTTCCCTTCGATGCTTGCTCTAATAATTCCTGAGTTTTATCCGGAAAATCAACCAGTAATTTTTGCCAATCAGAAAGATAACCACTAAATTTCCCCGACAGCCTCTCCCATTGGAAACGCTGAGCAAAAGCTCGCTCTAAACTCTTCTCCAGATAAGGAACTACAGTAAAATGAGGGTCAAGCATCATTCCTGTTCCCTCTACCACCATAAGAGCTCTCATCAATGAGGAAAGATGAGGAGGGAAACGCAAATCATGTTTGCGGAGAAGATAAAAAAAATCGTTAATCAGACTGGAAATGTTCATTTCCTTTAAGTTTGCCGTCACATACCGTTCTAAAATCTCATGGAGATCCACTCGGAGAGCAAGAGGGGATTTAACCGGAGAGAGCAAAAATTCTTCTTCTAAAATATCTACTACTCTTTCAGTGTCTTTCCGCAATACAGCGAGCAGCATCCCTATCATATTTTCTCTAGTTCTCTCATCCACTGTCCCTACTATTCCAAAGTCCAAAAAAACTAGCTCTCCACTTCCTTCTCTAATCATTATATTGCCAGGATGAGGGTCAGCATGAAAAAAACCATCTTCAAAAATCATTTTGAGCACTGCTTCTGCTCCTCGACGAGCCAAAAAAGGGCCATCGACTTTTAGCTGTCCTCTATCTGCCATCTGAGAAAGGTTAAAGCCTTCAATTAATTCTAGAGTCAGAACCCGGGTAGTAGTATATTCATCAAAAACCTGAGGGATGTAAACTCCTTCAAAATCGGAAAAATTTTCTCGAAACCGGCGAGCATTCACTGCCTCATATAAAAAGTCTATTTCTCTCATCAAGCTCTTCTGGAACTCGGTAACCATTTCCGAAAAAGTTAAAGGAGCAAAAGAAGTTACCCGATCAGCCAAATTGGCTAAATAAAAGAGAATTTCCAAATCAGAAATAACTTTTTCTTCTACTCCTGGTTTTTGAACCT
>JAGPEW010000014.1 GCA_018056825.1 Candidatus Sordicultor aquaticus | reverse complement strand
GTTCCTATACTCTTTTGCCTGTCATTCCTGAATGTTTCTATCAGGAATCCGAACTATAGGGGGAGAAAAATTCCCCCTATTACCCCCGGAAAAGAACAAAAAAACAAAGACTTAAAAAGCAAAGACCTAAAAAAACAAAGACTACTGGTGGGAAATACTCCACCAGTATAAGGGGGAAAGAGTTCCCCCTTATTAACTCCTTTCTTTTCCCCCTCCCTCCAGGGGCGGGAAGAAAAATAGGGGGAGAGGGTGAAGGTAATAATTATTTAGTTCAAGACTGCCAGAAATTTTGGGATTTCCCAAAATTTATAAATAAAAAGGAGGTTATATACTATGAAAAGTAAAGGTTTTGCCACTGGAGTGTGGGTGTTCGGTAGTTGTCCAGACCGTTTTTGCACCAAAGGCTACAAAAAGGAAGTTTCCTTAGAGGAATCTTTGGATAAAATTGTCTCAATAGAAAATTTACGGGGATTAATGATGCACTATCCTGCACCTCTCAATGAAAACAATGCTGAATATGTGAAAAAGGAGATAGAAAAAAGAGGGCTACATTTGGCTTCCTGTGATGTAGATCTGTTTAGTAGTCCGGAGTTTGCTTGGGGAGGATTGATGTGTGAAAAAGAGATAAGGAAAAAAGCTATAGAGATGAGCAAAAAAGCTATGGATATAGCAGAATATTTGGGGGCGGACGTGATGAATCTCTGGCCTGGACAAGACGGCTTTGATTATCCCTTCCAAATTAATTATCGAGCTCAGTGGGACCTTCTGGTGGATGCCCTTTCGGAGATAGCCAGTCACAATCCCCGGGTGAAATTGAGTTTGGAATATAAACTGCGGGAGCCACGCACCCACTCTACCATAGCTAATGCTGGACTGGCCTTGTTCTTATCTCAAACAGTAGGCCAAAATGTAGGAGTAACCATCGATCTCGGGCATTCCTTTAATGTTAAAGAGTCGCCAGCCAATGTAGTGGCTCTTTTAGATAAATACGGTAAACTTTTTGCCCTGCATCTCAACGATAATTTCCGGGATTGGGATGATGATATGGCAGTAGGGAGCGTTCACTTCTGGGAAACTTTAGAATTCATTTATTACCTTTACTTTTCTAACTATGAAGGATGGCTGGGATTGGATATTTTCCCCTATCGAGAAGACCCGGCTTTGGCCTGTCAATTCAGTATAAAGATGATTAATTACTTTTTAGAAATAGTCCAGAAAATAGATAAGAAAAAACTGGAGACAATTCAAAAAGAGGCGGATGCCTTATCGGCTCTTCAGTATGTAAAGAGTTTACTTTAGAGAGGAGGAGAGGCTTTGAGCTACCTGGGGATAGATGTAGGAACCACAGGTTGTAAAGTGGTGGCTTTTTCTGAAAGGGGAGAGATTATTGCCCGTTCCTATCGAGAGTACCCTCTTTATTATCCACAGACAGGGTGGATAGAGTTAGATGCTGAAGAGGTTTATCGGGCAGTAGAAGATAGTTTACAGGAAGTGTCACAAGGCTTACTAAATGATCCTCCTCGCAGTTTGGCCATCTCTTCTCAAGGAGAGGCAGTGGTTCCGGTGGGAGAAGGGGGAGAGTGTTTAGCGCGCAGTATTGTAACTTTTGACCAGCGAGGAGATGAATTTGTTCCTTTCTGGGAAGAAAAAGTTGGTAGAAAACCTTTTTTTGAGCTTACCGGAACTTCTCTTTCCGGGATTGGAACAGTGAACAAAATACTATGGTGGAAAAAATATAAAAAGGATGTCTTTGAGAAAGCTCGCTATTTTTTATGTTTTGAAGATTTCATAATGTATCGCTTGGGAGTGGAGCCAGCCATTAGTTTTTCTTTGGCTGGAAGAACTATGATGTTTGAGGTCCAAAAAGAAAAGTGGTCAGAAAAAATCCTTTCCTTAGCGGGGATTGACCCGATGCGCTTAGCTCGTCCTCTTCCTTCTGGAGAAGTAGTAGGGGAGGTAGCTCCTTCTTTTGCTCAAAAGATGGGATGGAAAGAAAAGGTTATAGTAGCAACTGGAGGTCACGACCAGCCCTGTGGAGCTTTAGGTTCAGGAGTGATTAAACCAGCTCTGGCTATGGATGCTACAGGAACGGTAGAATGTATTGCTCCTGCGCTGGGGCAGTTGGTTCTCAGTCCGGTTATGGAAGAAAATAACCTGTGTTGTTACCACCATGCCTTTCCTTCTCTTTATCTTACTATGGTTTATAATTTTACGGGAGGAGCGCTTCTGCGCTGGTTCCGAGATAATTTTGCTCAAAAAGAAAAAGAAATAGCAGAGAGGGAAAATTGTGATGTATACGACCTCATTCTCTCTCGTCTTCCCTCTCATCCCACCAACATTTGGGTTTTACCCCATTTCACGACTACCGGGACTCCCTATTTTGACACTCAGTCCTGCGGAGTAATTGTGGGGCTTAAGCTGGAGACTTCTCGAGAAGAATTCATCAAAGCACTTCTGGAGGGAGTAAGTTATGAGATGAAATTTAATTTAGAACTTCTCTCTCAGGCGGGAGTGAAAGTGGAAAGATTGCGAGCAGTGGGAGGAGGAGCCAAAAGCCCTGCTTGGTTACAGATAAAAGCTGATGTCTATGGGTTACCGGTAGAGACCTTATCCATTACTGAAGCAGCTTCTTTAGGGGCGGCTCTTTTGGGGAGGAAGGCAAGAGAGGGAATAGAAGACTTTGCTGGTTTAATTAATCAGTTGGTGCAGGTTAGAGAGGTTTACGAACCGGATAAAGAGAGAAACGCGTTGTATAAAGAGAAGTTTGAGGTGTATAAGAGAATTTATCCAGCTCTAAAAAATCACATCTGGAAAGGAGAGAAATGAACTTGAAAGCTGCTTTTTTCCTGGGTCCGGAAAAAATAGAAATTAGGGAAGTGGAAGTTCCTCGAGTGGAAGAGGGGGAAGTGTTAATTAAAGTGGCGGCTTGTGCTATATGTGGAACTGATGTGCGAATTTTTCATCATGGTCATCCTCATGTTCATCCTCCTCAGACTACCGGTCATGAAATAGCCGGGGAAATTGTAGAGGTAGGAAAAGGGGTAGAGGGGTATAAAGTAGGGGATAAAGTGTCGATTATCACTGTTATTTCCTGTGGCCGCTGCTCTTACTGTCGGCGGGGTTTGCAAAATTTATGCCCGGAACAAAAGTACATTGGCTACGATTATCCCGGGGGCTTTGCCGAATTTTTAAAAATACCTCGAGAGGGAGTAGAGGGAGGAAATCTCTTAGTTCTTCCCCCCGATGCTGATCTTTTAGAAGCCAGTTTAGTGGAGCCTCTATCTTGTGTAGTTAACGGTCAGTCCTATTTACATATTGGTTTTGGGGAAAATGTTTTGGTTATTGGAGCAGGCCCCATTGGCTGTATGCATGTGGAATTGGCTCGAAGTCAGGGAGCAGGAAAGATAATTTTAGCCGATATTTCTCAAGAGCGATTAAAGTTATCTCAAGTGGTGGAAGCTGATGAGTACATTAATTCTCAAGAAGAAGACCTTCCCAAGAAAATAATGGAACTTACTGATAATTTGGGAGCAGACGTAATAATAGTAGCAGCCTCATCCGGGAGTGCTCAAGAACAGGCTCTGGAGATGATAGCTCCTCAGGGGAGAATTAGCTTCTTTGGAGGGTTACCTCGAGAAAACCCCACCATTAAATTTAACAGTAATGTTATTCATTACAAAGAAGTGGGAGTTTTTGGAGTTTTTGCTTCTCACGCTTCTCAATATGAACAAGCGGCTAAACTGATTTACAGTAAGCGAGTGAGAGCTAAACGTCTCATCACTCATGTTTTGAGTTTAGAAGAATTAGTAGAAGGAATCAATTTAGTGCGCCAGGGTGTGGCCCTTAAAGCAGTTGTGTCTATGGAAAAATAATAAGAAGAGGTGAAGAAGATAATGGATCCTCAACCTTTGGCTCACAAAGTAGCCATAGTGACTGGTTCAGCATCCGGTATTGGAAAAGGCATTGCTCTTCGTTTTGCGGAAGAAGGAGCTGATGTATGTTGCTGGGATATGAACTTAGAAGGAGCAAAAGCAACTGCCCAGGAAATAGAAAAAGTGGGAAGAAAGTCTTTGGCTCTTCAGGTAGATGTTACTAAAAGTGAGGAAGTAAAAAATGCTGCGCAATCAGTATTTGACCAATTTGGTAAGATTGATATCCTGGTAAACTCGGCCGGAATTATTCGTGCTCATTTTATAACTGATGTTCCCGAAGAGGTCTGGGATAGTATAATTGCAGTGAATTTAAAAGGGACTTTTCTTTGTATCAGAGAAATAGCTAAATATATGATTCCCCGCAAAAGTGGAAAAATAATCAGTATCAGTTCTAAGTCGGGCAAAAAGGGAGGGCTGTGGTTAGGTGCTTATTCGGCTTCCAAATTTGGTATAATTGGTTTAACTCAAAGCGTGGCCATGGATTTAGCGCCTTATAAAATTAATGTCAATGCCATTTGTCCGGGTAATGTTTTTTCTACCCCGATGTGGGACCTTCTGGATAAAGAATATTCTAAGAAATTGGGAGTTCCTCCCCAAGAAGTAAGAAAAATATACGTGGAAAAAGTACCCTTAGGTAGAGAATGCACAGTAGAAGATGTAGCTAATGTAGCAGTATTTTTAGCTTCTTCTTATTCTGACTATATGACTGGTCAAGCCATTAATGTTACTGGAGGACAGGAGGTTCACTGAACTGAATAAAATTGGATTGGTAGTTAACCCCGCCGCAGGAAAAGATATCCGGCGATTAATAGCTTATGGTTCAGTTTTTGGCAACCAGGAAAAAATTAATTATACTCTTCGTTTATTGCGAGGTATAGAAAGCGTGGCTAATAGCCCGGTTGAAGTAGCCTATATGCCCGACCCTTATGATTTACTAGAAATAGTAAAAAAGAGCTTTTCTTCTCCGGAGATCATATTTCGTTGTGCTCCTATTCCGGTTTTTGGTGATGAAACTGATACTTTAAATTTCACCGATTGGGCGGTAAATGAGAAAAAAGTGGATGCTCTGGTGGTGATAGGGGGAGATGGGACTAATCGAATAGTGGCTAAAAAGAGTGCTCTCACTCCCCTGTTTTCTCTTTTTGGAGGCACTAATAACGTATTTGCTGAAAATATTGAGCCTACGGTTATGGGTATGGCAGTAGGATTATTTCTGGAAAATGGTTCTCTGCGAGAAAAAGTAGTGAAAAAAAGCAAAATACTGAAAGCAAAGCCAAGAGGAGGAGGTAAAGAAGAAATAGCTCTTATTGATGCGGTAGTGGTAGAAAAAACTTTGGTAGGAGCAAGGGCAGTGTGGGAGCCAGAGTTAATTCGTTTGATAGTGGTAACCCAGAGCAGTCCGTTGAAGATTGGCTTAAGCTCGGTGGTGGGAAGGTTAGCCAGTATTAGTGCAGAAGAAGAAAGAGGGGCGATGGTAGAGTTAGGAGAGGGAGGGAAAATAATTAGAGCTCCTTTGGCTCCGGGTTTGGTAGGAGAGGTAAAAATTCGGAAATGGGAGTTTTTGCCTCTGGGTGCCTCTTTTCTTCTACCATACCAGAGAGGAGTTATGGCTTTAGACGGGGAGCGAGAAATAGTTTTGCGGGAAGGGGAAGATTGGGAAATTAGATTAGAAGATACCGGACCCCGCAGAGTGGACGTGGAAAAATTGATGAACCTGGTGCAAGAAAGGAGTGTCGTAAATGGCTAAAAAAGTAATCATGCCTAAGTTAGGTTTAACCATGGAAGAGGGAGTAATAAATAAATGGTTAGTAAAAGAAGGAGACCGAGTAAGTAGAGGAGATGTTCTGTTTGAGGTGGCTACTGACAAGGTTAATATGGAGGTGGAATCTCCTGCTGAAGGAGTGGTGTTGAAAATCCTTTATCCTGAAGGAGCCACTGTTCCTATTACTGAGACAGTGGCTTATATAGGAAAAGAGGGCGAGGCAATTCCTGAAGAAGAGAAGAAACCGGAAGAGAAAGTAGAAACAAAGGAAGAAGTAAGAGTAGAACAAGAAGAAAAGAAAGAAGAAGTGCCTCCTTCTCTAGAGGTAGAGAGAATTAGGGTATCTCCCTTGGCTCGTCGCTTGGCTGAAGAGCATGGAATTGACCTTTCTCGAATACAAGGTAGTGGTCCGGGAGGAAGGATTGTAAAAGAAGATGTAGAGAAGGCTATAGAGGAAAAAGAAAAGAAATTGGTAATAGAAGAAGTAAAAACTCCAATAGAAAAAGAGCGCGTACCTTTATCTCGAATGAGAAAAATCATAGCTCAACGTTTGACTGAGAGCTATCAAAGCACTCCTCATTTCTTCCTTCATCAGGAAATTTATGCCGAAGAATTAGTAAAAATGAGAGAAAAGATCCTTCCTCTGGTAGAAAAAGAAACGGGTTTGCGAGTTTCCTACACTGATATTCTGGTTAAAATGGTGGCTAAAGCGCTGGAGAAATTTCCTCTCTTCCGCGCTCATCTAGTAGGAGAAGAAATAGAAATAAGCCCAGAGGTAAATGTCGGAGTGGCGGTAGCTCTGGAAGAGGGATTGATTGTTCCGGTAGTGAAGAGAGCCAACCAAAAAGGAATATCCCAGATTACTCAAGAAATCAATACTTTAGCTCAAAAAGCAAAATCTAATCAATTAACTCCGGAAGAAATTTCCGGGGGAGTATTTACTGTTTCTAACTTAGGAATGTGGGGAGTGGATTCTTTTACGGCCATTATCAATCCTCCCGAAGCAGCTATTTTAGCTTGTGGAGCGATCCGTAAAAAACCTTTCTTCAATGGAAAAGAACTAGTTCCCGCTTACTTGTGGGAGTTGAATCTTTCTTGTGACCATCGGTTAATTGATGGAGCTTTAGCTGCTCAATTTATGCAATTTTTAAAGAATCTTCTTGAGGAGCCTTTCACTATTATTATCTGAGGAGGGATGAGGATGGAATATTTTTTGGGAATAGATGTGGGAACCACGGGGTGTAAAGTGATTTTGGTGAATGAAGAAGGGGAGTTGGTATCCAAGGCCGTGGAAGAATATCCCCTCTATACCCCTTATCCTAATTGGGCAGAGCAAGACCCGGCTGATTGGTGGCGGGGAACGGTCCAAGCAGTAAAAAAGGCCTTGCAAGTAGCAGGTATTGACCCTCATTTAGTAAAAGGGGTAGGGCTTACCGGACAAATGCATGGTTCAGTATTTCTGGATGAAAAAGGAGAAGTTTTACGTCCGGCGATCCTGTGGTGTGATCAGCGCACCGCCCGGGAATGTGAGGAAATTACCCAAATAGTGGGGGAAGAAAAATTGATGAACATTAACTGTAACCCTGTTCTTCCTGGGTTTACTGCCCCCAAAATTTTGTGGTTAAAAAATAATGAACCGCACTTATACGAAAAAGTGGCTAAAGTTCTCCTCCCCAAAGACTATATTCGTTTTCTTTTAACTGGAGATTTTGCTACCGACGTTTCTGATGCTTCGGGAACTTCGCTTTTCGATGTGCCTCGTCGTAAGTGGTCAGAAGAGATAATCTCTCTTTTAGGTTTTCCTTCTTCCTGGTTTCCTCCTTCTTTTGAATCTCCGGAAATTACTGGATACTTGAAAAAAGAAGTGGCGGAGATGTGGGGAATGGGAGATAAAGTGTTAGTGGTGGCAGGAGGAGGAGACAACGCTGCTGGAGCTATAGGTACAGGTATTGTAAAGCCGGGGTTAGTTTCGGCAAGTTTAGGAACTTCAGGGGTAGTTTTTGCTTTCAGCAATGAGGTGAAAGTGGATAAAAAAGGAAGAGTCCATACCTTTTGTCACGCGGTTCCCGGTAAGTGGCATGTGATGGGAGTGATGCTTTCTGCCGGTGGGTCAATGCGGTGGTTCAGAGATAGATTAGGTCTAGAAGAAAAAAATCTGGCATCTCTTTTAGAAAAAGATAGCTATGATATTTTAACTGCTGAAGCGGAAAAAGCTCTTCCTGGAGCGGAAGGCTTGATTTTTCTCCCCTATCTCACCGGAGAACGCACTCCTCATGCTGACCCTTATGCTCGGGGAGTATTCTTTGGGCTTACCTTGAAACACCGCAAAAATGAAATGATAAGAGCGGTGATGGAGGGAGTTACTTTTGGTATGCGTGATTCTTTTGAAATTATGAGAGAGATGAATATTCCTATTCAGGAAGTGAGAGCTATTGGTGGAGGAGCACGCAGTGCTTTGTGGAGAAAAATTCAAGCTTCTATTTATGGAGTTCCTCTTTTGGGAGTAAAGATTGATGAAGGTCCAGCTTTTGGTGCTGCTCTTTTGGGAGCAGTAGGAAGAGGAGTTTTTTCTTCGGTAGAAGAAGCGTCAGAGAAAGCAGTGAAAGTAACTGAACAAGTTCTTCCTTCTCCAGAGTTGGTAGATTATTACCAAAAAGCTTATCGTCTATATCGAGACCTGTATCCTGCTTTACGCAGTTTTTATCCTCGACTGCAGGAGCTATAGGGAGGAAGAAAAGTGGACAGGAAAGCGGTTTGTTTAGGAGAGCTGTTAATTGACTTTGTTTCTACCGTGAGTGGAGTTACTTTAAAAGATGCTCCTGGCTTTGAAAAAGCGCCGGGTGGTGCACCGGCTAATGTAGCGGTGGGGTTAGCCAAGTTGGGAGTGGATACCTATTTTATTGGAAAAGTAGGGAAAGATGCCTTTGGAGAGTTTTTAAGAGAGGTTTTAGAAAAAAATGGAGTGAATACCCGGTTTCTTTTTTCCACTGAAAAGGCTAAAACTACTCTAGCCTTTGTTTCTCTTACTCAAGAAGGAGAAAGAGACTTTGTCTTTTACCGGGATCCAGGAGCGGATATGCTCTTAGATCAAAGAGAAATAGGAGAAGAGTGTTTTCTGGGGAAGGGAGTTTTTCATTTTGGCTCTATTACTATGACTCATGAACCAGCTTATAGTGCTACCTTACGAGCTATTTCCTTGGCTAAGAAATATGGGTATCTTTTATCTTTTGACCCTAACCTTCGTCCGGCTCTGTGGAGAGATTTAGAAGAAGCTCGTTTTCGGATGCGCCAGGCTTTAAAATCAGTAGATATTTTAAAAATTAATGAAGAAGAAGCACGATTTTTGGCTGGAACCTCGGATCTAGAAAAGGCGCTGGAATTTATTTCTGGAAACTTTCCCTTAGCCCTCGTGGCTGTTACTTTGGGGAAGAAAGGATGTTTAATTATGCAGGGAGAGCGAAGATTAGAAGCGGAAGGATTTTCTGTTGCCACTGTGGACACCACCGGTGCTGGTGATGGCTTCGTGGCTGGTCTGTTGAGCTCTCTTTATATGTTTTGGGAAGATTTGAGAGAGAGGAAGGAGATCCCTGAAGATACTATAGCGTATGCTGCTCGTCGAGCTAATGCGGTGGGAGCACTGACTACTACTAAAAAGGGAGCTATTCCAGCTTTGCCTACCAGTGAGGAGGTGGAAATTTTCTTAAAGGAGCACCCTCTATGATTTTTGTCCTTTGTGCTAATCCGGCGATAGACCATCTGCTTATTATGAAAGAGCTGAGTTTAAACGAAGTAAATCGGGCTTCTCAAGTGGTGGAAACTGTGGGAGGAAAAGGGATTAATGTAGCTCGAGCGATCAAACGAAAAGGAGGAAATCCTCATCTGCTTCTTTTTGCAGGAGGGAACACTGGGGAAAAGATTACAACCAGCTTAGAAAAAGAGGATTTTTCGCTCACCAGCTGGCCCTCAGGTGAGACAAGAG